>DATHJB010000163.1 GCA_035316325.1 Acidimicrobiales bacterium | reverse complement strand
CGAAGCCAGCCGGCTCGAAGCTGATAGCGGCTCGAATGCCGTCGAGCACGAACCGGGAAACGAGTGGGTACGCGCCGAAGGCGTGCTGGGGCCCGTTGAAGTCGGTCGTGACGACGGCCCACCCGCGACGGAGGGCCAGGGCGATGAACGGGAGCTCCAGCTGGTCACCGCGCCGCAGTGTGTAGGACGGATCGGCGGTCGCCCCCAAGGCGTCGATCGCACACTGATAGGACAGCAGCGGCCGCACCGGTCCCACGAAGCTTCGCCGGGGAATCATCACCGTGGCAACGCCCCAACTCGGAGCACCTGTCCCATCGGCCGATCGGAACTTGATGTGCCATGCGTCAGCCTCGAGCGCGTGGCGGATCCCTCGGACCTGCACGGAGCGACCGTCGAGAACCTCGCCCGGACGGAACGCCTGGAGGTTGCCGGGAGCCCCGTAGAAGGGATCGTCTGTCGGAGGTGTGACGTCGAGCAGCACCCGTGACTTCAGCCGCTCATGGAGGTTCTCGGCCTGGACAGCGGCCTTGGCGGCCACGCGCTTGCGCCGGGTCGCCAGGTCGGTCCGGGGTGGCAGGACTGCTCGCTGGGACGTCATAGCGCACACCTCGACGGGCAGCATCGACGGACCAGTACCTTCCGAACAAATCACCCCAGGCCTGGCTTGGAGGCCCCGCCCCCGAGGTGCCGTTCGGAACGAACATCTAGCGCAGACATAACGCCCGCGGGACAGCGACAGTGACACGTGCGGGGATCGTTTTGGACGGTCCACGACGGGCCGGCGGCAGCTCAGGACGACTGTTACTGGGCGCTGCCGTGGCCCCGCCCGATGGCGACAGTAGGTCGGGACCGCCGGCTCCCTCGCCCTTCCGTGACTGTTCTCGAGCTCGACCGGGGAGGATCTCGGGATCTGATGATGGCCCGCGGTCGATCACGAGCACTATGGCAGCTACGGGCGTGAAGTTGCATGTGGACCGCCGCCGGAGCCGCGTCCGCCTGCACCTGGCATCAGCTTCTAGGCCACCTCGATCTGCGTGGTGGCACGCCGAGGTTTCGCGCCGCTGATGTTGGTGAACCGATGTCGTGTAGGGGAGGACTGCTGCAGGGAGGTGTCCAAGTGAAAGCGATCGTGGTGACGGATGAGGCTGCGGGGACGGCCGGGATGACGTTGGTGGAGCGGCCCGAGCCGGAACCGGCGATCAACGACGTCGTCGTTCAGGTTCATGCGTCGGGGTTTGTCCCGACTGAGCTGGCGTGGCCCTCGACCTGGACCGATCGCCTCGACCGTGACCGGACACCGTCGATCCCCGGCCACGAGCTGGCCGGAGTGGTCACCGCTCTCGGCTATGGCACGGGGGGGCTGTCGGTGGGACAGCGGGTGTTCGGCCTCACCGACTGGTATCGCGACGGCACTCTGGCGGAGTACGCGGCCGTCGAGGCACGCAACCTCGCGCCGCTACCGGGCGATGTCGTCTTCACGGTGGGCGCGAGCCTGCCGATCTCGGGCCTGACCGCGTGGCAGGGACTCCTCGACCACGGCCGTCTTCGGGCGGGGCAGAGTGTCCTCGTGCATGGCGCGGCCGGTGCAGTCGGGTCGATGGTGACGCAGCTCGCACGCGAGTTTGGCGCGTACGTCATCGGTACCGGACGCGCCGCCGATCGTCAGACGGCGTTCGACTTCGGCGCGCAGGAGTTTGTCGACCTCGACGACGACGCGCTGGAAGACGTCGGCGGAGTCGATCTGGTTTTCGATGTCATCGGCGGCGACATCCAGAAGCGGTCCGCGGGTGTGGTTCGAGCCGGAGGAACATTGGTGTCGGTCGTCGGGCCGCCCGAGGCGCGTCCCGCTGACGGCCTGGCGATCGATTTCGTTGTCATGTCCGATCGCGCCCAACTGAGTGAGATCGTCCAGCGGGTGCGGGACGGACGACTGCGGACGAACATCGGCAACATCGCGACCCTCGACGACGCCGTTGCGGCCCTCAACCCGACCGAGCGACGCAAGGGGAAGACGATCATCAGCGTTCGTCCATGAGGACTCGCAGACAGCAGAGACCCCCCTACGAAGGCGGCACCTGTGGCGGCCCGTAACGGGAAGTCCGACGGGTGGGCGCAGTCATGCGCCCCCGACGGGAGCGAGGCCGGGTCGGTCGCAGAAGACGTGGTGACCTCGACCCTTTCGGCGGCGGGCGGGGTCGTGCTCGGGGTCGCGCTTGGGCTGTGGTTCCTGGTCCGACACCTCACGCCGGCTTGACGCAGGGCGCGGTTGGCCGTTCTGGGCGAGACGTCGAACTCGGTGGCCAACCAGCCCGGCGACCAGCCATCCTCGTAGAGACGAATAGCCTTCACTAGCTCATCTGGCTGGAGCCCCCGCGGTCGCAGCACGCCTTGCCGCTTGAGGATGTTGTGCACCGTGTCGCGGTGGATACCGAACTGGGTGGCGAGCTTCTTGACCCTGTCGCCCATCCGGCGGCCCGGCCCGCCAAGAGGTCATAGTCCCTCGTAGCCGGTGGTAGGGGATACCCACCTGGGGGCTTGCGCCCCCGGTGGCGGACCCGGCCCGGCTCGAACGGGCAGCCTCCCTCTCCGACTCGGATCGACCTTTACCGGCTAGGTCGATCTAGGGCGGGCAGACCCAGATCCTGCCACCTTGAACGAGTCACGGACCCGGCGTTTGGTGAGATCACTCAGAACGGAGCAGGTGCGTGGTCTGGGTACGGCGTCACCCGTGCTCGGTGAGCAGATCCCCGAATACGGCGCGCGAAGTGTTCTGCGGGGCCGCCGAGCAGTCCTCAAACGACGGCTGCTCAATCGCGGCCTCGGTACCGATGTGCAGTCTGCCAGCCATCTGTTGGCTGGCCCGCGGGCCTAGTGTCCGGCCAGCTCAGCTACGACCGGAGCGAGCAAGTCGGCGGAGACGGCGCCGAAGACGAAGTAGGAGAAGCCGATCTCCTCACGTCGCCGCTGAATCTCCTCGGCGGCCGCCGCCGGGTCATCCGGAAGTACCGCCAGTGAGTCCGCCGCGCGAAGCGCAGCAGGGTCGGTGTCGGGAATCGCCAGGTGTGGCGCGACAGTGTCGCCGATCACCGCCACCTGTTGCGCGAGTTCGACGTCTCGGATGGCGCGGAAGTCGCGTACCACCCGTGTCATTTCGACCCGATCCTCTCCCGGCATCAACGCGAAGGCGACCGTATCTGCGACCTCGGCCGCCACCGCCTGAGCCTTCGGCCCGCGCACGGCCATCACCACCGGCGTGTGAAGGTCGGGCCCGTCGAGATCTCGCAGCGTCGTCACCATCTCACGCACCTGGGCCAGCCGCTCGCTCCGTGGGACCACGGGCATGCCGCGTGCGCGGAGCTCGTCCTCGATCCCTGGCCTGCCGGTGCCGACGCCCATCTCGAAGCGCCCCTCGGTGAGCACCGACAGCGAGTGCGCCTCCCACGCAGTGCTCCAAACCGGGCGCAGCGGGGACGCATACACCCAGGTGCCCACCCGCAGGTCGGCAAGGCTCGCCGCCATGGCCAGCGTGGGGGCAGGAGCCGGCTGCAGCTGCGGGAAGTCGGGCATCAGCAGCGTCGAATAGCCGCTGTCGGCGATGCGGCGCACCTGGTCCCGCCACGTCGGCAGGTCAGTCCTGAGTGGGGCAAGGACCCCGAATCGGAACGGTCTGGTCTGGCGTGTTGCCGTCGAATCGGTCATCGTGCGTGTCCTTCGTTTTCGGGGCGGCGTGCCCGGTTGTCGTCGGGGTGCGCGACGAACACGTCGAGTGACATGCATGTGCGAGTCAGCACCTTGGCCATGCCCCTACGACTCAGCTGGCGTCGCCGACTCATCGGTCGACGACGGACATCTCGAGCTCCCCGCCCTGAACGCGGACGCCCGTGGTCGGGCCGTCAAGAATGCCGTCGCTCGCAATGTCTGTCGGGCCCCGTCCCGCTGAACCGGTGATCAGGGGCAGTTCAGCTCGGAGCGATACCGTGCGGTTCTCTAGCCTCAGAACTCCAGTCCCCCTAGCGCGGCCGCCGGGCTACGACGAGAGTTCAGCCCGGCGCGACCACCAGGCCTCGGCGGCGGTCATTGCGCTCTCAGCCTCGTGGATGCCGTCGCCCACGAGCCCCGCGGTGGCAGCCCAGTGCAGGGGTACAAGGGCTACAGCCCCGGGGAGCCAACGGTGCTCGTCGCGAGTCAGCGGTTCCGGAGCCGTGCCTTCGTAGGCGTCGAGCAGTCGTCGCGGCTCGAGCAATTCGCCGCCCTGTGCGACATGGTGCAGGCTGGCCGCGATGTCGTACAGCCGCTCCCTGACCCTCGCGAAATCCAGGTCGAAGGTGGCCCATGAGCCGTCTGACAGTTCTCCCGCGTTGCCCAATTTGTAGTCCCCATGAATCGGAGTGCATGGCAGTTCGACCTCCTTCCAGAGCTTGGAGAGTTCGCCGGTCAGTTGACGCATCCGATGCACGACCGGCTCGCTGCGGGGTCCGAGCCTGCGGCGTGTGAAGCCGACCGAGTAACGCAGTTGGCCGAAGGTTCTGTGGTCGTCGAGGGGTTCGGGCGGGCTGGGCTCCCAGACGGCTTTGAGCGCAGTGTGAAGGCGTCCGAGCTCCTCGAATAGGCGGACGTAGGAGTCCTCGTCCGCCCGTGGCTGGACGTGATCGATGAACTCCTCAATCTCAGCCCAACGATCAGCGACCCTCAGGAGGTCGCAGCCGGAAATCCGAATCGGCCCAGCGACGCGGACTTGCGTCCGCTGGAGCCGTTCCCGCAGGCGCCGCAGTCCCGCGACCCGCCCGCGGCGGACCCAGGGCCTGTGAACCCGGAGGACAACCGGCGGCTCAGCGTCTATCCGCAGGTTGAGGTTGAACCCACCGCCGATGTCTGCCCATCCGGCCCCGCGCGCGACGCGGTCGATCAGGGCCGAGACGGCCGGGTCATCTGGGCTGGCTCTAGGTCCGAACCAGCGCGGCAAGGCAAGCGGAGAGGTCAAAGCTTCGATTCCGGTCATGGCAACGGCCCACCAGCGCACCCGACGAAGGTCCGCCGGCGAACCCATCCTCCTCGACGTAGGCCACTGCCACCGAAGTGCCGGTAGAGGACGGGGCAGACGTTGCCTGACGCGGCACTAGTCGGCTGCCTCGGTCTGGTCCTCGGCGCTGTCCTCGGCGCTGTCGTCGGTCGGGTTGGCGGCGGGGCCGCCGTCGCACTCGGCGCCGGTGGCGGCGACGATCCCGTCGACGCAGTCGACACCGTCGACCTCCTCGTCGTCGTCGGCCCGCGCCGCGCCCACGGCGCCGAACGACAGCACGGCGACGGCCAGGGCGGCGAGCAGCGCCTTGCGGCGCCGCCGGAGGGGATTGGTGGGGGTGGTCGGGGTGTTGGTTTCGTCCATGGGCCGAGTATCCGCCCTCGCCGCTGGACGCTCGCTGACGTGAGCTGAACGGGCCGTCCAGCGGGCGTTCAGCGCACGTCAAGGTACGACAGGGCAAGGTCACCCCGGTGGAGGGAGTTGTCGTGTCCCGAGTGCTGGTCGTCGAGGACGAGAAGCGAGTCGCGGCGGCGGTCAGGCGCGGCCTCGAAGCCGAGGGGTTCGCCGTGGACGTCGCCTGTGACGGCGACGAGGGCCTCTGGCTGGCCCGGGAGCAGCCCTACGACGCGATCGTCCTGGACGTGATGCTGCCGGGCGTGAACGGCTACCAGGTCTGCGAGCGGCTGCGTGAGGAGGGGAACTGGACCCCGATCCTCATGCTCACCGCCAAGAACGGCGTGTACGACGAGGCCGAGGCTCTCGACACCGGCGCCGACGACTTCCTGTCCAAGCCGTTCTCCTACGTCGTGCTCGTGGCCCGGCTGCGCTCACTGCTGCGCCGGGGCGCCCGCGAGCGCCCGGTCGTCCTCACCGCCGGCGACCTCCGGGCCGATCCGGCCTCCCGTCGCGTGTGGCGGGGCGACCAGGAGATCCGGCTGACCGCCCGGGAGTTCGCGGTGCTCGAGTTCCTGCTGCGCCGCGCGGACGAGGTGGTCACCAAGACGGAGATCCTCGGTTCGGTCTGGGACTTCGAGTTCGAGGGCGAGCCCAACACCGTCGAGGTCTACGTCCGCCGGCTGCGCCGCAAGATCGACGAGCCCTTCGGCCGGACCACGATCCACACGCTGCGCGGCGCCGGCTACCGGCTCGCCGCCGAAGGTGCCTGAGCGCCGGCCGGGTCGCGTGGGGTGGCGGCGCCGCGTGGGCCACGGCGTCCGGGTCCGCGCCACGATCGCGGCGACCCTCGCGTTCTCCGTCGCCCTCGCGGCCGGGGCATGGTTCGTCGTCGACCGCCAGCGCAGCGCCCTCACCGCCGACCTCGAGACCACCGTGCGGTTGCGGGCCGACGACCTCGGCGCCGCGCTCGCGGCCGGGGAGCTGCCCGAGAGCGTCGCGGTCCCGGTGGAGGACCGGGCGTTCGCGCAGATCGTCGACGGGTCCGGCGAGGTCGTGCGGGCCAGCCCGAACGTGGAGGGCGAGCCGGTCCTCGCCTCCTTCGCGGTCCCCACCTCCGGCTACGTCGCCCACCCGGTCGAGATCGGCGCCCTCAGCGACACCGCGTTCACCGTCGTCGGCCGCCAGGTCCGCAGCGGCCCGAGCGTGCTGAGCCTCTACGTCGGCGCCAGCCTCGAACCGGTCGACGAGTCCGTGCGGGAGCTCGGCACCACGCTGGCGATCGGCGCGCCGCTGCTGCTCCTCATGGTCGCAGCGCTCACGTGGGTCGTCGTCGGCCGGGCGCTGCGGCCCGTCGACGAGGCCGCCGCCCGGGAGCGGCGCTTCGTCGCGGACGCGTCGCACGAGATGCGCAGCCCCCTCACCGGCATGAGGGCCCAGCTCGAGGTCGACCTCGCCCACCCCGAGACCGCCGACTGGCAGGCGACCGAGCGCGAGGTGCTCGACGAGACGCTCCGCCTGCAGCGGCTCGTCGACGACCTCCTGGTCCTGGCCCGGGCCGAGGCCCCGGTCGACCGGCCGCAGCGCGAGCTGGTGGACCTCGACGACCTCGTCCTCAAGGGCGTCCGGCGGCTCCGTGTACGGGGCAAGGTGCGCATCGACGCCGGCGCGGTGCACCCGGTGCAGGTGGTCGCCGACCCGGACGCACTCACACGGGTGGTCCACAACCTGCTCGACAACGCCGAGCGCCACGGCCGGGGCGAGGTCGTCGTCACCGTGCAGGAGAACGGGTCCCACGTGGAGGTCACGGTCACCGACGACGGTCCCGGCGTGCCGGCCGAGCGGCGGGAGAGCATCTTCGAGCGCTTCTTCCGCAGCGACGACGCCCGTTCCCGCGACCGGGGCGGCGCCGGCCTCGGACTTGCCATCGCCCAGCAGATCGTCACCGCCCACGGCGGCACCCTGACCCTCGAGCCCACGCACGCAGGAGCGCGTTTCGTCGTTAGGTTGCCTTCGTGACCAAGATCGACCTCGGAACCTTCGGTGCGGTGATCGGGCCCGGTGAGGGAGGTGAGGGGGAGCTCCTGGACGCCATCGCCGAGCTGGACGAGATGGGCTACGACACGATCTGGCTGTCGGGTGGCCCGGTCGCCAGCCTCGACCAGGTCGCCGCCGCCGTGCGGGCCACCAAGCGGGCCCGGGTCGCCACCGGGATCCTCTCGGTCGACCGCTTCCCGGCCGACGACATCGCCGCGCTCTACGCGGAGCTCGAGGCCGAGCACCCCGGCCGCTTCGTCGTCGGCCTCGGTGGCGCCCACGGACCGCAGCCGCTCCCGACGCTGAACGCCTACCTCGACCGCCTGGACGACGACGGCGTCCCGAAGTCGAGGCGCCTCATGGCGGCGCTCGGCCCGCGCATGCTCGACCTCGCCCGCAACCGGTCCTCCGCGGCGCTCCCCGTCCTGGTGACCACCGGCTACACCGAGCAGGCCCGCGCCCGCCTCACCGACGACACCACCCTGGCGGTCGAGCAGATCCTCGTCCTGGAGTCCGACGCCACCACGGCCCGGTCCATCGCCCGCGGCCCGCTCGGCTTCCTCGGCACCGTCCCCACCTACCAGGCGAACTTCCGCCGCATGGGCTTCACCGACGAGGAGATCGAGGCGCTGGCCGACCCACTGGTCGACTCGCTCGTCTGCTGGGGCGACGACGCCGCCGTCGCGGCCCACGTCCGCGCCCACCTCGAGGCCGGCGCCGACCACGTCGCCATCTCCCCGGCGACGGACCGCCCCGACGTCCAGCCCCTGGCCGAGTGGCGCCGCCTCGCCGCGGCCCTGGAGCTCTCACCGAGCTGATGGCTGAGCCCCGCACCGGAGCCGGGCGGTTGCGACGCCTCGCCGAGGAGCTCGAGGAGAGCGGCCTGAAGCCCGAGGGCGACGAGGCGTTCCGCTCGATGCTGCTCGACGAGATCGACCGTGCGCTGCGGCCGCCGATCCACGAGCGACGGGTGGCCAGCAGCGGCACGATCCTGGAGCCCCTGTCCGACCCGGCCACGTGGACGCCGGCGACCGAGCTCGACATCACCCGCAAGCCGGTGGTCGACCAGCCCCTCTCGGCGGCTCGCCGCTTCGCCGACGGCCTGTCGAGCTGGCTGCTGCGCCGCACCGACGGCACCAACGAGTGGATGGTGTTCGACCGGCCTGCCGGCTCCGAGCGCGACCTGGTGGTGCTGGCCAACGCCTTCGAGGCGACGCTCGTGCAGCGCCACCCGGTGGGCGCGGTGCGGGTGGTCGGCAGCTTCGGCGTGCTCCGTTGGGACGGGTTCACCTGGCACCACGAGCCTCCCGTCAGCAGCTGGATCGACGCGGTGACCGCCTGCTCGCTCCACGGCGACCCCGACGTGCTGCTGGCGATGCTGGAGTTCGCCGTGCACGACCTGGGGTCGCTGGGCATCGGCGCCCTGCTCGTCTACCGGCCGGGCCCGGCGCTCCCCGCCCCGCCCGGGCTGGAGGAGCGGCTGCCGGTACCGCCGCCGCTGCGGATCCGCCGGGCCGCGCACCTGGCGCCGCTGCGCCACGCGCTGGCCCAGATCGACGGCGCCGCCATCTTCGACGACGAGGGCGTGCTGCGGCAGCTCGGCGTCCGCCTGATCCCGAGCCCCGCGGCGGAGGAGACGGTCGAGGCGCTCCGCGGCACGAGGCACACGTCCGGCCGCCGTTACAGCCGCGACGACTCCCTGGCCACGGTGATCGCGGTGAGCGAGGACGGCCCGGTGTCGGTGCTGCGCGACGGCGAGGTGCTCGGCCGCTCCCGCGACGGCTTCGTCGTGACCCTCCCGAGCCCGGCCGCCGGCGGGTGACGAAACCGCCGACGACCGCAACCATTGCAAGAACTTGCAACCCCGTGTCCTAACATTGCGCGCATGGCCGGACGACTTACCGAGGTTGCAGCAAAGGTCGGCGTGAGCGAGGCGACCGTGAGCCGGGTGCTCAACGGGCGACCGGGGGTGTCGGCGGCCACCACCGAGGCGGTGCTCACGGCGCTCGACGTCCTCGGCTACGAGCGGCCCACCAAGCTGCGCGGCGAGCGGGCGAAGCTGGTCGGCCTGGTGCTCCCGGAGCTGCAGAACCCCATCTTCCCGGCGTTCGCCGACGTGGTGGGCGGGTCGCTGGCCCAGGAGGGCCTCACCCCGGTGCTCTGCACCCACACCGTGGGGATGTCCGAGGCCGACTACATCCAGCTGCTGTTCGAGCAGCGGGTGTCGGGTGTGCTGTTCGCCGGCGGTCTCTACAGCGGCAAGGACGGCGCCCACGACCACTACTACCGGCTGGTCGAGCGCAAGCTGCCGACGGTGCTGGTCAACGCCGGCATCGACGAGCTGCCGTTCCCACGGGTTTCCTGCGACGACGGGGTGGCCGCCGAGCAGGCCGTACGCCACCTCTTGTCGCTGGGCCACACCCGCGTCGGCCTGATCCTGGGCCCGCCCGACCACGTGCCGTCGCTCCGCAAGCTCGACGCCGCCCGCGCCTCCATGAAGGTCGCCGGCCTCGAGCTGCCCGACGACCACATCGAGTACACCCGCCACTCGCTGGAGGGCGGGCAGGCCGCGGCCAGCCGCCTGCTGGGCCGGGGCGTCACCGCCGTGGCCTGCGCCAGCGACCCGATGGCCCTCGGCGCCATCCGGGCCACCCGGCGGGCGGGCCTCTCGGTGCCGAAGGACTTCTCGGTGGTGGGCTACGACGACTCGGCCTTCATGAACTGCACCGACCCGCCGCTGACCACGGTCCGCCAGCCGATCGAGGCGATGGGCCGGGCGGCGGTCGACCTGCTGGCGGGCCTCATCGCCGGCAGCCCGGTCGACCCCGACGAGCTGCTGTTCGAGCCCGAGCTGGTCGTCCGGGGCTCTACCGGCCCGGCGCCAGTAGCGCGCTCTTGATTCCAATCTCCCGTTCAACTCTTGCGTAGATTCAGTTCATAGTTTACGTTTCCCCCATGGTGTCGGGGGTCACAGCGGGGAGTGAGTGGTGGCGGCGCGCCGCGGTGTACCAGGTGTACGTCCGCAGCTTCGCCGACGGCAACGGCGACGGGGTCGGCGACCTCGCCGGCGTCCGGGCCCGGCTCCCGTACCTGCACGACCTCGGCGTCGACGCCCTCTGGTTCAACCCCTGGTACCCGTCGCCCATGGCCGACGGCGGCTACGACGTGGTCGACTACCGCGCCATCGACCCGGCGTTCGGCACGCTGGCCGAGGCCGAAGCGCTGATCACCGACGCCCGAGCGCTGGGGATCCGGACGATCGTCGACGTCGTCCCCAACCACGTGTCCGACCAGCACCCGTGGTTCCGGGCCGCGCTGGCCGCCGGCCCGGGCGCCCCCGAACGGGACTGGTTCTGGTTCCGCCCCGGCGGGGGCCCCGACGGCAACGAGGCCCCCAACGGCTGGGTGTCGAACTTCGGCGGCCCCGCCTGGACCCGCACCAAGAACCCCGACGGCACCCCCGGCGAGTGGTTCCTCCACCTCTTCGCCCCCGAGCAGCCCGACCTCAACTGGGACCACCCGGCGGTCCGCCAGGAGCACGAGGACATCCTGCGCTTCTGGTTCGACCGCGGCGTCGCCGGTGTGCGGATCGACTCGGCGGCCCTGCTGGTCAAGCACCCCGACCTCCCCGAGGTCGACCCCGACCACGCCCCCGGCCAGCACGTCCACGTCGACCGCGACGAGCTCCACGAGATCTACCGCAGCTGGCGCCGCCTGGCCGACGGCTACGACGAGCCCCGGGTGCTGCTCGGCGAGATCTGGCTCCCGGACGTCCGGCGCATGAGCCTCTACCTGCGGCCCGACGAGCTGCACAGCGCCTTCAACCTCGACTTCCTCACCTGCCCGTGGGAGCCGGCCCGCCTCCGCACCAGCATCCGCACCACGCTGCAGATGCACGACGACGTGGGCGCCCCCGCCACCTGGGTGCTGTCGAACCACGACGTCACCCGCCTGGTCACCCGCTACGGCCGGGAGGACACGTCGTTCGCCTTCGAGGCCAAGCGGGCCGGCGTCCCCACCGACCTGGCGCTGGGCCGCCGCCGCGCCCGGGCCGCCGCTCTGCTGGCGCTGGCGCTGCCGGGCTCGGTGTACGTCTACCAGGGCGAGGAGCTGGGTCTCCCCGAGGTGGAGGACATCGAGCCGGACCGCATCCAGGACCCGATGCACTTCCGCTCCGGCGGCGTCGACCCCGGCCGCGACGGCGCCCGCGTCCCCCTGCCCTGGTCGGGCACCGCCACGCCGTACGGCTTCAGCCCGCCCGACGCCACCGCCGAGCCCTTCCTGCCCCAGCCCGACGACTGGGCCGGCCTCACCGCTGAAGCCCAGAACGAGGACCCGGCGTCGAGCCTCACGCTCTACCGGGAAGCGCTGCGGATCCGCCGCACCGACCCTGACCTGCACGGCCGCGACCTGCGCTGGCTCGACGCACCCGATCCCGGTGTGCTCGCCTTCGCCCGGGGCGCCCGCTTCGCCTGCGTGGTCAACCTGTCGGACCACCCCGTCGAACTACTCGCGCACGCCGAGGTGCTGCTGACCAGCAGCCCTCTCGAAGGCGAGCGGCTCGTCCGTGACTCGGCTGCTTGGTTGCGGCTGAGGGATTGAAAGAAAGAGGAGCACACATGAGGAGCACGCACAGAGGCCTGGGGGTGGCGGTCTCGATCGCCATGGCCATGGGCCTGCTCGTCGCCTGCGGGGGCGACGACGACGACGAGGCCGGCGGTTCCGGCGGCGGCGGGGACCCGGTCGCCGAGATCGACGAGCCCGTGACCATCAACGTCAGCAACCTGCCTCCGGAGACGGAGGCCAGCGTCCGCGAAGCGTTCATGACGCGCGTCGAGGAGTTCGAGGACGCCAACCCGAACATCACCATCGAGCCCGAGGAGTGGGAGTGGGAGCAGAGCACGTTCGGTGCCCAGCTCGCCGGCAACACGCTGCCGACCACGTTCGAGATCCCCTTCACCTACGGGCAGACGCTGATCTCGCGGGGCCAGCTCGCCGACATCACCGCCGAGGTGAACGACCTGCCCTACGCCGCGGACTTCAACCCGAGCGTCCTCGACGTGATCCAGGACGCCGACGACAACATCTACGGCGTGCCCAGCGCCGCCTACGGCATGGGCCTGCACTACAACCGGGCCCTCTTCGAGGAGGCCGGGCTCGACCCCGACGCACCGCCCACCAGCTGGGACGAGGTCCGGGAGTACGCCAAGACCATCTCCGAGGAGACCGGCCAGGCCGGCTACATGCAGATGACCCAGGACAACACCGGCGGCTGGGTCCTCACCACCCACACCTACGCCCTGGGCGGCCGGGTCGAGGACGGTGAAGGCGACGAGGTCACCGCCACCCTCGACAACGACGGCACCAGGGAAGCCCTCGAGACGCTCCAGGCCATGCGCTGGGAGGACGACTCGCTGGGTGACAACTTCCTGTTCGACTGGGCAGGCATCAACCAGGAGTTCGCGGCCGGCAAGATCGGCATGTACCTCCAGGGCTCGGACGCCTACAACAGCCTGGTGACGGAGAACAACGTGAACCCCGACGACTACGGGCTCACCGTGATCCCGCTGGAGGGTGATGCCTCCGGCGTGCTCGGCGGCGGCACCATCGTCGGCGTCAAGCCGGATGCCTCGGCGATCGAGCGGGCCGCAGCGGTCAAGTGGATCGACTTCTTCTACATGTCGAAGCTGACCGACGAGACGTCCGCCGTGGCCGACGCCGAGGCCGTGGCCGGCAGCGACGCTCCGCTGGGCACACCGGTGCTGCCGGTGTTCGACGAGGCGACGCTGGCCGAGCAGGACGGCTGGATCGCCGACTACGTCAACGTGCCGCTCGACCAGATGACAGGGTTCAAGGACAACATCCTGAGCCAGGAGCTGGTGGCCGAGCCGCCCGCCGTGGGTCAGGAGCTGTACGCCGAGCTCGACGTCGTGGTGCAGGCCATCCTCACGGATGAGAACGCCGACATCGACGCCCTGCTCGAGACCGCGAACGAGAACGTCCAGGCGTTGATCGACGCCGAAGCCGGATAAGTACCCGAGGGGAACCGGGTGAACGTCCTGACCAGGTGGGTGCGCAACGGCGGGCTGAGCACGTTCGTGCTGCTGCTGCCGCTGCTCCTCACCTTCGGGTACTTCGCCTGGTTCCCCATCGGCCGTGCGGTGGTGATGAGCTTCCAGGAGACCAACCTGGTCGACGCGCCGGTGTGGGTCGGGCTCGACAACTTCGAGCACGTGCTGCGCGACCCCCGCTTCTGGACCTCCCTCCGCAACACCGCCTACTTCACGCTGCTGGCGCTGCTGTTCGGCTACCCGCTGCCGTTGGTGCTGGCCGTGCTGATGAGCGAGCTGCGGAAGGCCCGGGGGATCTTCAGCATGCTGGCCTACCTGCCGGTGGTGATCCCGCCGGTGGTGGCGGTGCTGCTGTGGCGGTTCTTCTACGACGCCGGCGACACCGGCGTGTTCAACACGATCCTGGGCTGGGTCCACCTCGGCCCCTATCCCTGGATCCAGGACAAGACGTGGGCCATGCCGTCGCTGGTGATGCAGGCCACCTGGGCCAACGCCGGGGCGACCGTGATCATCTACCTGGCCGCTCTGGCCGGCCTGTCGTCGGAGCTCTACGACGCGGCCGAGGTCGACGGTGCGGGCGTGTGGCGCAAGGTGTGGCACGTGACGCTGCCGCAGCTGCGCAACGTGCTGCTCATCACCCTGATCCTGCAGGTGATCGCCACCTTCCAGGTGTTCACCGAGCCGTACCTGATGACCGAGGGCGGCCCGCAGGGGTCGACCGCCACGGTGCTCCTGCAGATCCGCGACTACGCCTTCCGGTTCAACGACTACGGGGCGGCGACGGCGCTGTCGGTGCTGCTGGCCCTGTTCCTCGCGGTGCTCTCCGCCATCTACTTCCGGGTCACCCGGGCCTGGAGCACGACGTGAGCGAGGTCGACTCCATCGAGCGGGGGCTCCTGTCGACGTTCGACTGGCGCCAGGCCCGCACCCGCTGGAGCATGCGCCTCGCCCAGGGCGGGGTGTTGGTGCTGCTGCTGGTGACCGGCCTCGGGCCGATCCTCTGGTTGGCGAAGGCCGCCACCAGCGACACCCAGGACACCCTCCGCACGCCGATGTCGCTGTGGCCCAGCGGCTTCGACATGGAGAACCTGTCGATCGCCTGGAACCGGGCCGACATCAGCAAGTACTTCGTGAACACCCTGTGGGTGACGCTGGGGGCCTGCCTCGCCCAGCTGCTGGTGGCGACGACCGGCGGGTTCGTGCTGTCGGTGCTGCGCCCCCGCTACGCCAGGGTGGTGACCGCGGCGGTGCTGTCGACCCTGTTCATCCCGGGGATCGTGGTGCTGGTGCCGCTGTTCCTCACCGTGCTCGACCTGCCCCTGTTCGGCACGTCGCTGCTCAACTCCTACTGGGCGATCTGGCTGCCGGCGGGTGCCAACGCCTTCAACGTGCTGCTGGTGAAGCGGTTCATGGACAACCTGCCGCGCGAGGTGTTCGAGGCCGCCCGGGTGGACGGCGCCGGGCCGTTCCGCCTGCTCTGGTACGTGGTGCTGCCGATGTCGCGGCCGATCGTCGGCGTCGTGGCGATCTTCGGGGTGCTCAACGCCTGGAAGGACTTCCTCTGGCCGCTGATCGTGCTGCCCGACCCGGACATCCAGCCGCTGTCGGTGCGCCTGCCGACGATCCGCGAGACCGTCGAGCTGGACATCTTCCTGGCGGCGCTGCTGATCTCGATGGCGCTGCCGATCGTGATCTTCCTGGTGTTCCAGCGGCTGTTCCTGCGCGGCGCCGGCCTGGGCGGCGCGGTCAAGGGCTAGCGACCGGCCCGATCTAGACCGGCGGGCCGATCCCGCAGGTGACCGGGGTGGCGTGGGCGGGGTCGAGGGCGTTGGCGATCATCTGCCCCACCCCGCTGTCGAACGCCAGGCCGACGTGGCCGACCGGGTCGAGCGGGCAGGTGTCCTGCACGTACCTGTTGGTCACGCCCGGCTCGTACACGAACGCCGTCTCCGTCGGGGTGACGAGGACGTCGAAGCGCGACGCCAGGATCGTGTACTCCACGCCGGGCACCGTGACGGGCCCGTCGTTCAGGTCCATGACCGCCGGGCCGCCGGTCACCATGTCGTTGCAGGCACCGCAGCCGAACAGCGTGACCAGCAGGTTCACCGTGGCGCGGATGCCGAGGCCGTCGGCGAGCCCGAACACGCCGGCGTAGCTGGTGCCGTGGGTGGGCGACGCCATGGCGAAGGCCCGGTGCACCTTGGCCCCGAAGTTCAGCATCTTCGGGATGTAGAGCGACAGGAAGCCGCCCTCGGAGTGGCCCACCAGGTCGACCTCGGCGGTGCCGGTGGCGGCCAGCACGTCGTCAACGTAGTCCGCCACCTCCTCGGCCGACTCGGCGATCGGGCGCAGGCCGCCGTTGAGGAACAGCGGCGAGCCCTGGCCGTAGGTCGGGTAGAACACGCACCAGCCCCGTCCGGCCAGGTACGAGGCGTGGTACGACCAGTGGTCGTAGGCCGGGGCGCCCAGGCCGTGGAGCAGCACCACCGCGTGGGGGTGGGCGGCCGACGGCTGGCAGCTCCAGTCGTTGACGCCGGACGACGACGCCTGCGCACGTGCGCCCGGCGTGACCACGAGAGCGGACGCCAGCAAGACGCCCGCCAGGACCTTCGACACGGTCGACATGTTCCGCCCCTCCGCCTGAGGTGTGTCATCCGTCACAGTACGGCGTCTGTCAACGTCGAGTCGCCTGTTCCGGGCATCTCTCGACGAAGTCAGTACTGTCCGACGCCATGACCCGTCTCGCCGGTTCGACGCTGCTCGTCACCGGGGCGGCTCGCGGCCTCGGTCGCCGGCTCGCCCTCCAGGCCTCTGCCCGCGGCGCCCGCATCGTGGCCTGGGACCTCGACGGCCCCGGCCTCGAGGCCCTCGCCGACGAGCTGGGCGAGGCGCTGCTGGCCCGCAGCGTGGTCGACGTGACCGACCGCGACTCGATCGCCGCGGGTGTCGACGCCGTGCCCGGTGGTGCGGAGGCCGTCGACATCGTGGTGAACAACGCCGGCGTGATCTCGGGCGCCCGGCTGGTCGACCTGCGGCCCGAGCAGATCGAGCGCACGTTCGCCGTCAACGTCCTCGCCCTCTACTGGGTGACGCAGGCGTTCCTGCCGGCGATGCTGCGGCGCGACGAGGGTCACGTGGTGACGATGGCGTCGGCTGCGGGGCTGGTCGGTGTGGCCCGCCAGACCGACTACTCGGCGTCGAAGCACGCCGCGGTCGGCTTCATGGAGTCGCTGCGGGCGGAGCTGCGCCGGGACGGGGCCGCCGTGTCGACCACCACCATCTGCCCCTTCTACATCGACACCGGCATGTTCGAGGGCGCCCGGTCGAAGCTGCCGTGGCTGCTGCCGATCCTCCACGAGCCCGACGTCGCCGCCAAGATCCTGCAAGCCGTCGAGCAGGACAAGCCCGTGCTGCGCCTCCCGCCGATCATCGGCAGCCTGGCCGTCGGGCGCATCCTGCCGACCCGCCTGTTCGACCGGCTGATGGACCTGCTGGGCGTCAACGAGTCGATGGACGACTTCGTGGGCCGTCACTCTTCGTCACCGGGAGGGTGAATCGTCGGCCATACTTGTGCCGACAAGCATTGGCAGTGGGGGGTGAAGTGGCGGATCAAGCGGCGGCGGGCAGCGCCTGGCCGGAGTCGACCAAGATCGACAGGACCGTGGCGCACGAGTCCCGCGTCTACGACTACCTCCTCGGCGGCTCGACCAACTTCGAGGTGGACCGCAAGGCGGCCCTGAGGGCGGGCGCGGCGGTGGGTGGCATCGACGTGGCGCGGGCGTCGGCGCGCAGCAGCCGGCTGTTCCTCAAGCAGGTCATGCACCATCTGGCGCTCGAGGCCGGGGTCGAGCAGTTCCTCGACATCGGCACCGGCATCCCCGACGAGGGCAACGTCCTCTCCGTCGCCCAGGCGGCGCTGCCCCGGGCCCGGGTCGTGTCGGTCGACAACGACCCGATCGTCTTCGCCCACACCCACGCCCTGACGAAGACCACCCCGGAGGGTGCAGCCGACTTCGTGGAGGGCGACCTGCGCCGGCCCGACGCCATCCTGCGGCGGGCCAAGGCCACCCTCGACCTCGATCGGCCGGTGGCGGTTCTACTACTCTCCGTGCTGCACCACGTGCGCGACGCCGACGACCCCGCCGGGATCGTGGCCGAGTTCATGAGGGCCGTGCCGTCGGGCAGCTACCTGGCGGTGTCGCACCTCACCGGCGACATGCGCCCCGAGGAGATGGCGAAGCTGTCCGCCTCGGTCCCCGCCGACTCGTCGTACGTGTTCGCCATCCGCTCCCACGACGAGATCGCCCGCTTCTTCGACGGCCTCGACCTGGTCGACCCCGGCATCGTCCCCATCGACCAATGGCGCCCCAACGCCCCCGACGCCCCCCACGAGGGCCACTACCACTACGGCGCCCTCGCCCAAAAGCCCTAGCCGGCCTGCCGGCGAGCAGAATGCTCGGTATGGGTGACGGAGCGATCGAGGCGTTTCGGGTGGCGGTGCCGGAGGCGGAGCTCGAGGATCTGAAGGGGCGGCTGCGGCGGACGCGGTGGCCGGAGGCGGAGACCGTGGGGGACTGGTCGCAGGGGGTGCCGCTGGCGTACCTGCAGGAGCTGTGCCGCTACTGGGCCGAGGAGTACGACTGGCGGGCCACCGAGGCGCGGCTGAACGGCTTCTCGCAGTTCCGCACCGAGATCGACGGGCTGGGCATCCACCTCCTCCACGTCCGCTCGCCCCACGACGACGCCCTGCCGCTGGTCATGACCCACGGCTGGCCCGGCTCGGTCGTCGAGTTCCTCGACGCGATCGGCCCGCTGACCGACCCGCCGGACCCCGCCGACGCCTTCCACGTGGTGTGCCCGTCGCTCCCCGGCTACGGGTTCAGCGATCGTCCGGCGGGCACCGGCTGGGGGACCGACCGCATCGCCGCCGCCTGGGCCGAGCTGATGCGGCGGCTGGGCTACGACCGCTACGGGGCCCAGGGCGGCGACTGGGGCGCGGCGGTCACCACCGGCCTCGCCCAGGTCGACCCAGACCACGTCGCCGGCATCCACCTCAACATGCCGGTGGCGGGACCGGCGACCGGAGGGCCGGAGCTGACCGGCGAGGAGCTCGCGGCGCTGGCCGCCTACGACGAGCATCGCAAGTGGGGGACCGGCTACTCGAGGCAGCAGTCCACCCGGCCGCAGACGCTCGGCTACGGGCTGGTCGACTCGCCGGCCGGGCAGTGCGCCTGGATCGTGGAGAAGTTCTGGGCCTGGACCGACTGCGACGGCCACCCCGAGAACGCCCTCACCCGCGACCAGATGCTCAACGACGTGATGCTCTACTGGCTTCCCGGCACGGCGGCCTCGTCGGGCCGCCTCTACTGGGAGAGCCTCCGCGACCGGCGGCTCGACCCGGTGGAGGTTCCCACGGGGTGCTCGATCTTCCCCAAGGAGATCGCCCGGCTGCCGCGCAGCTGGGTCGAGGGCCGCTTCCGCGACCTGCGCTACTGGAACGAGGTCGACAAGGGCGGCCACTTCGCCGCCTTCGAGCAGCCCGAGCTCTTCGTCGACGAGGTGCGCCGCTTCTTCCGCCTCGTCCGCTGACCGCTACGCCGACACCGGCTACGTTCCGGGATGATCTACACGGTCAAGGCGTTCAACACGGCGACGGCCTCGTCGAACAAGATCCACGACGACGAGGTGGCCCAGCGGTTCGGGTTCCGCGGCGGCCTGGTGCCGGGTGTCGACGTGTACGCCTACCTGTGCCTTCTGCCGGCCGAACGGTGGGGCGCCCGCTGGCTGGCCGGCGGCACGATCACGGCCCGCTTCCGGGGCGGACCTCGGCAGCATCGCCGCCACCTTCCGGGCCGACAGGGCGCACGAGTACCTCGACGACGTCGGCGAGGCGCTGCCCCTGTTCCGCGACGAGGGTCTGGCGCATCCCGGCTGGCTGCTGCGCTTCGCCAACTCGCTGCTGGTCGCCAACGTGGTGCTGGGCCCGTGGATCCACACGGAGAGCCGCGTGCAGCTCCTCGGCCTGGTGGGCGACGGCGACCGGGTGGAGACCCGGGCCCGGGTCGCCGACCTCCACGAGCGGCGGGGTCACCAGCTGGTCGACCTCGACGTCCTCCAGCTCGTCGGCGACCGCCCGGTCGCCCGGACCGCCCACACCGCCATCTACCGCCTCCGCGACGCCTAGGAGAGGGTGAGGTTGTCGCCGGTGTGGGGGTCGAAGAGGTGGAGCTCCCGGGGGTCGAGCCACAGGTCGGCCTCCTGGCCCGGGCGGATGTGGCTCTCCGTGGAGACGTTGACCACGATCTGGGTGCGGAGCTGCTCGCTGTCGAGCTCCTCGGCCAGCTCCGCCAGCGGACCCCGGATCTCGGGCGGCACGTCGAACGGGATGTAGGCGTACTGCTCGCTGCCCAGCCACTCGACCACGTCGACGGTGGCGCGGAACGGCACCCCCAGTTCCTGGTGCTCCTCGGGGACCATCTCGAGGGCCTCGAAGCTCTCGGGCCGCAGGCCGGCGAGCAGCACGTCGTGGCCCTCGGCGGCCGCGGCCAGGGCCGGGGTCAGCGGCACGTCGGCGATCGGGAGCGACAGGCGCCCGTCGCTCACCTGGGCCGGCAGGAAGTTCATCGCCGGCGACCCGATGAAGCCGGCGACGAACAGGTTGACGGGGTCGTCGTAGAGCTCCCGCGGCGACGCCACCTGCTGCAGCACGCCCTTGCGCAGGACCGCCACCCGGTCGCCCAGGGTCATGGCCTCCACCTGGTCGTGGGTCACGTAGACGGTGGTCACGCCCAGGCGGTCCTGCAGGCGGGCGATCTCGGTGCGCACCTGGCCCCGCAGCTTGGCGTCGAGGTTCGACAGCGGCTCGTCGAACAGGAACGCGTCGGCCTCCCGCACCAGCGCCCGCCCCATCGCCACCCGCTGGCGCTGGCCACCCGACAGCTGGGCCGGCTTGCGCTGCAGGTAGTCGGTGAGGTCGAGGGTCTCGGCGGCGTCCTCCACCCGCCGGGTGATCTCGGCCGGCGGGGTCTTCCTCAGCCGCAGGGGGAAGGCGATGTTCTCGAACACCGTGAGGTGCGGGTACAGCGCGTAGTTCTGGAACACCATCGCCAGGTTGCGGTCGCGGGGCGGCTTGCCGGTCACGTTGTCGCCGCCGATGAACACGTCGCCCGACGTGACGTCCTCCAGCCCGACGATCATCCGGAGCAGCGTCGACTTCCCGCTGCCCGACGGCCCCACGAGGATCACGAACTCGCCGTCGTCGATGTCGAGGCTCACGTCGCGGACGACCGGGTCGTTGGTGCCGTAGGCCTTGGAGACCTTGTCGAGGCGGATCGCGGACATGGGCTACCTCATCCCTTCACGGCACCGGACGTCAGGCCCGCCACGATCTTGCGCTGGAAGATCAGCACCAGGACGATCACGGGGATCGTGACCACCACCGCGGCGGCGGAGATGGCGGCGGTGGGCTGCTGGAAGAACGAGGCGCCCGTGAAGAACGCCAGCGCCGCCGGCACCGGACGGGCGGCGTCGGTGGCGGTGAGCGAGATGCCGAACACGAAGTCGTTCCAGGCGAAGAAGAACGTGAGGATCGCGGCGGTGAAGACGCCGGGCGCCGCCAGCGGCACGATCACCTTGCGGAACGCCTGCCACGGCGTCGCCCCGTCGACCTGGGCGGCCTGCTCCAGCTCCCAGGGGATCTGGCGGAAGAAGGCCGACAGCGTCCAGATGGCGAGCGGCAGCGTGAACGACATGTAGGGGATGATCAGCCCCAGCCAGGTGTCGTAGAGGCCGATCGAGCGCCACATGTCGAACAGCGGCCCGACCAGCGCCACCGTGGGGAACATGGCGATCGCCAGGGCGGTGGTCAGCACGAACTTGCGGCCCTTGAACTCGAGCCGGGCGATCGCGTAGGCGGCCACCGTCGCCAGGGTCACCGACAGGACCGTGGAGATCAGCGAGATGCCGATCGAGTTCCGCAGCGCGGAGGTGAACAGGTCGGTGTCGAACACCTGCCGGTAGTTGTCCCAGGTCCATTGCTTGGGGAGGAACGACTTGTTGTCGATGTCGTCGCCCTTCTTGAACGACAGCGACACGATCCAGGCCACCGGCACCAGCGTGTAGGTGACGATCAGGAGGCCCGCCACGGCCCAGCCGACGGTTCTGCGGCGGGAGCTCATGCGCTCATCTCACTCACCCCGCACCCGGGACAGGTCGGTGCCGAACACCTTCACGAACACGAAGGCGATCAGCACGACCGTGGCGAACAGCAGCATCGACACCGCAGAGCCGAGGCCCAGCTCGGTGCGCACGATCACCTGGCGGTAGGCCAGGAACGACACCGACTCGGTCTTCTCGGCGCCGCCCGTCATGATGAAGATCGAGTCGAAGATGCGGTAGGCGTCGAGCGTGCGGAACAGCAGCGCCACCATGATCGCCGGCTTCATGTTGGGCAGGGTCACCCGCCACAGGCGCTGCCACCAGGTCGCCCCGTCCACCCGGGCCGCCTCCTGCAGCTCCTCCGGCACCTGCGCCAGGCCGGCGAGCAGCAGCAGCGACATGAACGGCGTCGTCTTCCAGATCTCCGACAGGATGATCACGAACAGCGCCGACCAGCGGTCGCCGAACCAGGCCTTGTCCTCCAGCCCGAGCCACGAGTTGACGAAGCCGGAGCTGAGCGAGAACGCGTAGAGCCAGGCGAACGCGGCGACCACGGTGACGATCCCGTAGGGGATCAGGATCGCGGTGCGGACCGTGCGCCGGCCGAGGACGACGCGGTGCATCACGCTGGCCAGCGCGAAGCCGAGCACCAGCTCCACCACCACCGTGACCACGGTGACGATCACCGTGGTGCCGACGTCGGTCCACCACAGGCTGTCGGTGAGCACCACCTTGTAGTTGTCGAGGCCGACGAACTCGGTGCCGCCCGGGTCGGTGATCCGGTTGCGGAACAGCGACAGCCAGATGGCCCGGCCCACCGGGTAGGCGGTGACGGCCAGCATCACCAGGAACGCCGGCGCCACCAGGTACCAGCCGAGCCGCTGCTCGTCGCGGGCGCGGATCGTGTCCGACCGGACGGCCATCAGACCAGCGCCTCGTCGTTGAGCACGTCGGTGATGAGCTGCGCCGCCCGGCGCGGCGTGGTCGAGGCGCGCACGTTGCGGGGCGGCGAGAACGTGCGCTGCAGGGCGGCGCTGACGTCGGGGTAGAACGGCGTCTGCGGCCGGATGCCGGCGGACGCGATCGAGTCGCGGATCAGTGGCGCCATCGGGAACTTCGCCTGGACGTCGGCGTCGTCGTAGACGTCGCCCCGGGCCGCGGGGTTGCCCTCGGCCAGCATGTAGGCGGTCTGGCTGTCGTCCGAGGTGAGGCAGCGCACGGCGTCGACCGCCAGGTCCTTGTGACTTCCGAAGGCGCCGACGCCCAGGTGGATGCCGCCGAGGGGAGGGGCGCTGTCGGTGCCGGCGACCGACTGCGGGTAGCGGGCCCAGGCGATGTCGTCGAACACGGCCTGGTCGAGGGAGCCGTCGGCCACCGCGCCCTGGGCGGCGCCGTACACGTAGGGCCAGTTGACCATGAAGCCGCCGTCGTCGGCCTGGAACCCGGAGCGCACGGTCTCCTCGGTGGCGGTGTCGATCTGCGGGTCGGCCACCGAGGACCGGCCCAGCTGACCGATGATCCCTGCGGCCGTCCGGCCGGCGTCGGAGTCGATCTCGGGCGTGGCGTCGCGACCGGCCTCGACGTCGGACAGGATCTCACCGCCGGCCCCCGCCACCAGGGCGTTGATCCACACCACGTAGCCCTCGTACTGGGCGGCCGACACCTCGACGGTGGTGCCGGTCTGCTCACCGGCGGCGATGACCTGGTCCCAGGTGACGGGACCGCTGTCGGGGTCGAGGCCCGCCTTCTCGGCCACCGACTTCCGGTACCAGAGCAGCTGGGTGTTGGCCCAGAACGGAGCCGCCATCAGCTTGTCGTCCCAGGTGGCCGACTTGGCAGGTGCGGGGAGCACGCCGTCGGTGAGCTCCGTCGCCGTGTCCTCGTCGAAGGGCTCGAGGAAGCCGGCGTGGGCGAACTCGGCGAGGAACGCCACGTCGAGGCTCATCAGGTCGATCGACGAGTCGTTGGCGGCGAGCCGCCGGACCAGCTGCTCCCGCTGGCCGTCGGCGTCGTTCGGCAGGGGCGCGGTGGTGATGCGGTACTTGCCGTCGGCGGCCTTGGTGCAGGTCTCGGCCAGCGCCGCCTGCCCGCCGTTGTCGGGATTGATGTACCAGGTCAGCGTGGTGATGCCGTCGGCGTCGCCCGAGCAGCCCAGGGTGGCCGCTCCCAGCAGGAGGGTGACGGCGCCGGCGGTGCGACGCAGCGTGGTGGCTCGATCTCTCCTCGTGGCCGAGGACGCTGCCCCGGCACCCCGGTCCTCAAACTGCCGATACTGTCCAGGGGCGGACGAGGCAGGGCGGAGCATGGGTCGGAGGCAACGGGGAGCGTCGGTCGAGGAGCGGTTCACCGCGGGCGACGACTCCGCCCTGGGCGAGGTCTTCGACGCCTACGCCGGGCCGATGCTGGGCGTCGCCACCACGCTGCTCGGTGACCGGCGCCTGGCCGAGGAGGCGGTGCAGCAGGCGTTCGTGCAGGCCTGGCGGGCCGCCGCCACGTTCGACCCGGAGCGGCCCTTGGGGCCGTGGCTGCGGTCGATCGTCCGGCGCACCGCGGTCGACGTGTGGCGCCGCGAGCGCCGCCACCAGGCCCGCAACATCGACGACGTGGCCCCGCTCGACCTGCCCGTGGTGGAGCCGCCGTCGATCGGCGACATCGCCGACGTGTGGGCGCTGCGCGCCGCCATCGACGCCCTGCCGCCGGCCAGTCGGGACGTCGTCCGCCTGGCCCACCAGGAGCAGCTGACCCAACCCGAGATCGCCGAGCGCCTCGGGGTGCCGCTCGGCACCGTCAAGTCCCGTACCCACACCGCCTACCGCCAGCTCGCGGCGGCGCTCGCACCCAGCATGGATACGTTCTGAGGATCGTCATGTCCACCGAACCGACCCACCGACCAGGACCGTACCTACCGTCGTGAGCGGCACCGACCCCGTCGACCCGACGCTCGCCCGGCTGCTGGACGACCCCGCCGTCTGGGCGGAGGTCTCCCCGGGCCTGCGCGAGCGGACGCTGGCGGAGGCGCTCGGGGCCGACACGGCCGGCGCCCCGGTGTCGGAGCTGCCGCGCCATCGCGCGCCGGCGCCCCGACGGCGGCCGGTGTGGCAGCGTCCGGGGCTGCTGGCGGCCGCGGCGGTGGTCGTGGTGGGCCTGGCGGTGGGCGGCAGCCTGGTGCTGACGGGCGACTCGTCGCCGTCGGGCGTCGAGGTGGCGCTGGCGGGGACCGAGGAGGCGCCGTCGGCCTCGGCGACCGTGACCCTGCGCGACGAGCCGTCCGGGTTCTCGGTGGTGCTGGCGACCGACGGGCTGCCCCCGGCGCCGGAGGGCACCTTCTACGAGGCGTGGCTGGTGGCCGAGGGCAAGGGCAAGGTGTCGGCCGGGACGTTCCACCAGCGGGGCGACGAGGACGAGGTCCAGCTGTGGCTGGGCGTCGACCCGGCGGGCTACGACGCCATCACCGTGACCCGCCAACCGGTCGACGGCGGCACCCTCGCCGAGGGCGTCGTGGTGCTGCGGGGCGAGCTGCCCCAGACCTGAACGAACCGCGGGCGGCCGGCTTCCGTACCTGCGGGCATGACGACGCGAACCGTCCCCAACACCAACGCGCTCCTGGCCGCCGCGGCCGCGGGCGCCGCCGTGGCCCTGGCGCTCGGCACCTACGGCCGGGTGCACGAGCCGACCGGTGGCAGCATCACCACCTTCGGGTTCCCGACGGTGCTGTCGATGAAGGCCTGGCTCGCCACCGGCGCCTTCGTGCTGGCGATCGGCCAGCTGACCAGCGCCCTGGCCATGTGGGGCCACCTGCCCGGTGTGCACACGCGGCCGCCGTGGCTCCCGTTCGTCCACCGCTGGTCGGGGACGGCGGCGTTCGTCGTGACCCTGCCGGTGGCCTACCACTGCCTCTGGTCGCTCGGCTTCCAGGACACCGACTCCCGGGTGCTGGCGCACTCCCTGTTCGGCTGCGCGTTCTACGGCGCCTTCACCACGAAGATGCTGGCCCTGCGCAGCGACCGCCTGCCCCGGATGGCGCTGCCGGTGCTCGGCGGGCTGCTGGTCACCTGCCTCACCGTGCTGTGGCTCACGTCGTCGCTGTGGTTCTTCCAGAACGTCGGATTTCCCGGTGTCTGATCGAACCGTTCCCCGGCACCTTCCGTATCGACGGCCATGAGCAACTCGACCATCACCGGAGCACTCGTCGTCTGCGTCGCTGCCGCAGGCGTCGCCGCCGGAGCGCTCTTCCTGGAGCCCGGCGACGACACCCCGGCCGCGGCGCCGGCACCGGCTGCCAACGTCAACACGAACACCGACACGGGCGGCGGCTACGGCGCCGACTCGGGCTCGTCGGACGAGGGCGCCACCGCCACCGCGGCCCCGGCGTCGCTCGAGATCAGCGGCTTCCAGTTCGAGTCGGTGGAGGTCGCCGCCGGCGGTCAGGTCACCGTCGACAACCGCGACGGCGCTCCCCACACCGCCACCGCCGACGGCGGCGACTTCGACTCGGGCCAGGTGTCCGGGGGTACCGCGGGCGCCTTCGTCGCCCCGGCCCAGCCCGGCTCCTACGACTTCCACTGCGAGATCCACCCGGACATGAGCGGCACCCTCACGGTCCGCTGACGTGATCAACAGGAGACCACCATGCGCACTCGAACCTTCGCCGCTCTCGTCGCGGCCACAGCCCTCACCCTCGCCGCCTGCGGCGACAAGAAGGACGACACCCAGGCCTCAGCGCCTTCACCACCAGCCGATCAGGCGGCGTCGGCCTCGGCCGGCGATTCGGTGGCCGTGCGTTCGGCCACCACCGCCCTCGGCGAGGTCCTCGTCGGCCAGGACGGGATGACCCTCTACGGCTTCACCAACGACGTCGACGGCGTCAGCACCTGCACCGGCACCTGTGCCGATGCGTGGCCGCCGGTGCTGGTGGGCGGCGACTGGACCGTCGGCCCCGGCCTCGACAGCGGCGTGTTCTCCACCGTGCGCCGTGACGACGACAGCGAGCAGCTCGTCGCCGGCAAGTGGCCGCTGTACTACTACTCGGGCGACACGGCCCCCGGCGACGTGAACGGCCAGGGCTCGGGCGACGTGTGGTTCGTCGTGGGCCTCGACGCCAAGCTGATCCGTGACCCGGCCCCGGCCGGCAGCGGGTCCGATCCCGAGGCGGCGGCCGCGGCGACCAGCGTCGAGGTGGCCGACAGCCCGCTGGGCGAGATCCTGGTCGACGGCGACGGCAACACCCTGTACGGCTTCACCGACGACGCCGACGGCGTTCCCACCTGCGCCGGCGACTGCGCCGGCACCTGGCCCGCCCACCTGATCGAGGGCGACCCGGTGGTCGGTGAGGGCCTCGACCCGGCGGTGTTCACGCTGGTCGACGGCGTCGACGGCGGGACGCAGCTCGAGGCGGGCAAGTGGCCGCTCTACCGGTTCTCCGGCGACTCGGGCCCCGGCGACGTGAACGGCCAGGGCTCCGGCGAGGTCTGGTTCGTGGTCGCCGCCGACGGCACGCTGATCAAGGAGGCCCCGGTCCCCGCTGCCGACTCGGCCCCCGCGGACTCCGACCCTGCGGACACGGACTCCGAGGACCCTGCGGACGAGGACTACGACTACTAGCCCACGGCGGGTGACGATCGGGGGTGCCCTGCGGGGGCACCCCCGCCGTCGCGTCCGGGGTCAGCCGAGGAGGTCGTCGAACTCCCCGTCGTTGCAGCCTTTGAGGAAGGCCTCGAACTCGTTGCGGTCGAACTGCAGGATCGGCCCCTGGCCCTTGTCCTTGCTGTCCCTGAGCAGCACACCGCCCCCCACCGACGGAGCGAACTCGAAGCAACCGCCTTGGCCGTTGCTCGCGCTGGCCTTGCGCCACGGACCGACTGGCATCTTCGTCTTGAACACGCTCTCCTCACCTTTTGCTCCTATGAGCGGAGTCGCGCCCCACGGAGCACCCGTACCGTATCCGACGCCGACTCCGCCACGTCGTGTGCCATTGCCTGGAACATGCGACTGTACGTGGCGATCTGGGCGAAATCCTCGATGTAGATGGAGTCAAGGAGGCCCGGCTCGAGGTTCACGAGCCCGTCGTCGCCCTCGATCCCGAGATCGAGCATGGTGAAGGCGCCCGACATGGCGGGGTACAGCCCGGCGGAGAACGTCACCACCTGGACCGTCACGTTCGGGTGCGTGTCGATCACGTCGAGGATGTGCTCGATCTGTCGAGGCATCACGCCGGGCCCGGCGTCACGGTGGAGCACCGATTCGTCGAAGATGACGTGGTAGCTGAGGGCCTCGGGTTCGTCGAGCACGGTACGCCGCTGTGCCTTGACCGTGACGAACCGGCGAAGCTCCTCCGGAGAGCGGGTGGAGAGACCGATCTCGAGCATCGCCTCGGTGTACTCGTCGGTTTGCAGCAGGCCCGGGACGACCGTGCCGCTGTAGCCGCGGATGCGGCGAGCGCCCCACTCGAAGGAGGCCCAGCGCTTGGCGCCCGGGGGGAGCTCGGCGTCGGAGTAGCGGTCCCACCAGCCCCGGGTACGGGCGCCCTCGGCCAGGCGTCGCCACTCCGCCCCCTCCTCCTGCGACACCGGCATCGACGCGAACACGACGTCGAGGTCGCGGGCGAGCAGCGAACGCTCACCGTTCTCGATCAGGTCGAGCTTGCGGAGGCTGAACCCCAGGGCGTCGGCGGCGGCCTTGCGGGTGGCGAAGCCGGCGGCGTGGCGGGCCGCGAGGAAGCGGCGGCGCAGGTTGCGGGCGTCGACGATCGGGCTGGTGCGTCGAGGGGCACCGCCGCTGTCCTTCTGGTCGATCACCCTCGTCTAGCACAGCAGCGCGATTACCCCGAACGTTCCCTTGCTCGGTGTGGTGGCGATGCTACTCTGCGGTCTGTCAGATGTGCGATCCACTGTGCGTCACGCACAGTTGGAGGAGGGAGGGTCGACGATGGCCGATGACCGTCGCCACCAGGCGCAATGGCGTCGCCACGCCGACCACCTGCGCTCCCGCGACCGGGCCGCCCATGGCGCGCTGAAGGTCCTCGGCATCTTCCCCGGGCCTGTCGAAGGCGCCCGCGCGCGTCTCCGACAGGCCCAGGCGGACGTCGGCCCCCGAACCAACGGCTCGAACGGCTCCGCGAAAAGGGCCACCGTTTCCCGCTAGTGGTGGCCGCCTCCCCGCGGCAGGCGGTACGCCTTCGGCAGCTCGAAGCCGTGGGCGGCCATGATCGTGCGGAGCTGGTCGGGCACGTCGGTGATGATCCCGTCGACCCCGATGGCGATGAAGGGCACGTAGCCGGGGTCGGTCACCTTGCCGCCCTGCGGGTCGCCGTGGGCAGGCCCGCCTGGAGGCGTTGGCGAACGCCGGCAGGGTGTTCTCGACCACGAGGCCGAGGCCGCCGCGGTGGGCCTGGAGGTCGAACGTGCGGGGGTGCCGGTGGGCGGCCGACGTCGAGGATGCCGAGGCGGGGGCGAGTCCGCCACCGAACACGGCGGCCGCGAGGAGCGCGACGACAGCCGTCCGGGTAGCCCTGTTGCCGGGTCGCGACGCGTCCGTGAACTTCGTCAGCCGATGAGCGGGTCGCGGGGGAGGCCGAGGATGCGTTCGGCGATCTGGTTGCGTTTGATCTCGGAGGTGCCGCCGGCGATGGACATGGCGCGGTGCATGAGGGTGAGCATCCCGGCCATGGCGCCGGGGCCGTCCATGAACACCGAGTCGGTCCCGGTGAGCTCGGCCAGCATCGCCGCGGCTTCGTGGCCGTTCTCGGAGAGCACGAGCTTGGTGACGTTGCCTTCGGGCCCGGGCCCGCCGCCGGCGACTGCCCGGTGGGCGCTGCGTAGGTTGAGGGCGGCCATGGCCTGGTGGGTGGCGATGTAGCGGCCGATGCGGCCGGCGCCGCCGGAGAGCCGTTCGGGGTGGGCGTCGTGGGGGGCGATGAAGGCGTCGCCGGGCATGGCCATGCCGCCTTGGCCGCCGCCGATGGAGACGCTCTCGTTGCCGAGCGTGGCCCGGGCGACGGTCCAGCCGCCGTCGACGGGGCCGACCACGTCGTCGTCGGGGACGAACACGTCGTTGAAGAACACCTCGTTGAACTCGGAGCCGCCGGTGGGCATCTTGAGGGGCCGGACCTCGACGCCCTCCGCGTGCATGTCGATCACCATGGTGGTGATGCCGTTGTGCTTGGGGGCGTCGGGGTTGGTGCGGACGGTGGCGAAGCCCTGGCCGGCGATGTGGGCGCCGCTGGTCCACACCTTCTGGCCGTTGACCAGCCAGCCGCCCTCGACCCGGGTGCCCTTGGACTTGATGCCGGCGGCGTCGGAGCCGGCGTCGGGCTCGCTGAAGAGCTGGCACCAGATCACGTCCTGGTTGAGCGCCGGCTTCACCCAGCGGGCCACCTGGTCTTCGGTGGCGTACTGGACGAGCGTGAGGATCACCCAGCCGGTGATCCCGTAGGCCGGCCGCTGGACCTTGGCGGCCTCGAACTCCTGCTCGATGACGAGCTGCTCGACGGCGCTGGCGTCGCGGCCCCACGGTCGGGGCCAGTGCGGCATGACGTAGCCGGACTCGATGAGCTCGCTGCGTTGGGTGTCGGCGGGGAGCGCGCTGATGGTCTCGGCGAAGGCCTTCACGGTGTCGCGGATGGCCTCGGCCTCGGGCGGCAGGTCGACGCTACGGGTGCGGCGGACGCCGACCCGGGTGAGGTCGGTCACCTCGGTGGCGGCGGCGTGGGGGTCGAGCAGGGCCGCCAGGACGCTGGCGCGGCGCAGGTAGAGGTGGGCGTCGTGCTCCCACGTGAAGCCGATGCCGCCGTGCACCTGGATGTTGAGGTTGGCGCACAGGTCCGCGGCGCGGGCGGCGAGCGTCGCGGCCATGGCGGCGCTGTAGGCGAGTTGGTCGGCCCCGGTGGTGGCGGCGCGGGCGGCGTCCCACACCGCGGCGGTGGCGAGCTCGGTGGCGACGAGCATGTTGGCGCAGTGGTGCTTGACCGCCTGGTAGGTGGCGATCGGGCGGCCGAACTGCTCGCGCACCTTGGCGTACTCGCTGCCCATGTCGGTGCAGGCCCGGGCGACGCCGACAGCCTCGGCGCCGAGGATCGTGCGGGCCAGGTCGACGAGCGTCCGGCGGGCGCCAGGGATCATCACCACGGCGGTGCCCTCGGCGTCGAGGTCGAACCGGACCCTGGCGCTGCGACGGGTGGGATCCAAGTTGCGCGGCGACTCGACCGTCACCCCCTCCGCGTGGGTGTCGACCACGGCCACGTCGTCGCCGACCGCCACCAGCACCACGTCGGCCAGGCCGCCGCCCAGCACCACCGCGGTGGCGCCGTCGGCCTCGAGGGCCACCCCGCCCGTCGTCGTCCCCGCCGCCAGGCCCGGCAGCAGGCGCTGCTGCAGCTCGTCGTCGCCCGCCGCCGCGATCACCGCGCTCACGACCACACTCGGGACGAACGGGCCGGGCGCGAGGGCGCGTCCCAGCTCCTCGACCACGACCACCAGCTCCGCCAGCCCGTAGCCCGAGCCGCCGTGGTTCTCCGGCAGGTGCAGGCCCGACCAGCCGAGCGCACACAGGTCGTCCCAGAAGTCGGGCCTCGACTCCTCCGACGCCTCCAACAGCGCCCGCGCCGCGCCACGAGCCCCCCGCCGAGACAGGAAATCGGCCGCCGTGTCCGCCAGGGCCCGATGGTCATCCGTGATCGCCAGCGACATGCTGGCACGCTATGTCAAGATTTCCGTCAGTGCTGATGCTGCTGCCGCCGAGCGAGGGGAAGACGGCGGCTCGGCGGGGGCGGGCGCTGGACGTCGGGGCGCTCTCGTTCCCAGGGCTGGCGGGGGCGCGGGAGCAGGTGGTGGAGGCGCTCGTGGCGCTGTGCGCGGGCGATCCGGAGAAGGCCGCGGCGACGCTGGGTGTGCCGCCGTCCCGACCCGACCTCGTCGAGCTGAACGCCCGGCTGCGGGCGGCGCCGACCGCCCGGGCCGACAAGGTCTACTCCGGGGTGCTCTACGACGCCCTCGACGTGCCGACGCTCTCGGCGGGCGCCAAGCGGCGGGCCGGTTCTCGGCTGGTCGTCACGTCGAGCCTTTTCGGCCTGGTCGGGCCGGCGGACCGCATCCCCGCCTACCGCCTCTCCGGCGACGCCGCGCTGCCCGGGCTCGGCAGCGTCGCCGGCCACTGGCGGGAGCACCTGGGGTCGGCGGTGACCGGGGCGCTGGGCGACGGGCGGCTCCTGGTCGACCTCCGCTCCGGCACCTACGTCGCCTTCTGGCGGCCGCCGGCCTCGCTCGCCCGGCGGGTGGCGACCGTGCGGGTGCTCCACGAGGTCGACGGTCGGCGGCAGGTGGTGAGCCACTTCAACAAGGCCACCAAGGGCCGGATCGTGCGGTCGCTGCTGGAGAGCGGCGCCAACCCCCGCACCCCGGCCCGGTTGGCGGCTGATCTGCGGGACCTCGGGTGGACCGTCGAGCTGGGCGACCCGACGGCCAAGGGCACGCAGCTCGACGTGGTCGTCGCCGCTCTGGGCTAGCGCTGGCGCCGGTCGGCGATCACCTCGCCTCCGGCGATGGTGACGACGACGGGGTCGAGGGGTGCATCGCCGGCGAGGGCGCGGTGGAGGTCCTCGAGGGGGCGGTCGAGGACGCAGAGGTCGGCCGGTGCCCCCGGGTCGACGCGGCGGGGTCGCGCCGGCGCGTCGGCTGCGCCGAGGAAGAGGTCGAGCGCGGCCGGGGGAGCGACCCGTTCGTCGGGGCCCA
>DATHJB010000162.1 GCA_035316325.1 Acidimicrobiales bacterium | reverse complement strand
GGGTCGACGACTTGTTCCCAGTAGCGCACGGCGCGCACGAAGTCGTCGAACGACAGGGTCTTGGCGAAGTCGACGAGCTGCTCCTCCGCCTTGGGGAACGCCCCCGACACCGCCAGCCGGGCGGCGCCGGCGACCCGGGCGCGGACCTGCACGTGCTCGTCGTCGATCTCCCCTGCCCGCAGTGCCGCCGCCGTGAGCGGCATGGCCCGCAACCGCCGCGCCGTGCGCGTCTGGGCCTGCATCGCCTGCCGCGACGTGTGACAACGATGGGTGAGCCACGCGGCGGCGCTCTTGGAGCCGTCATGAGACCAGCCCCTGCGAACGTCGAAGGCGTCGGTTAGCCGGGCCTTGGCCGCGGCCAGTAGCGCCTCGACTCGGTGCAGGCCCACCAACGCGTCGCCGAGCTCGTCGTCGGTGAGAGTGTGCGTGTCGACACCGACAAGTGCTTTCGCGTTCTCGTGAAGCTCGTCGACCACATCCACGCATCTCAGTCTACTACCCGACGAACACACGTTCGTGCCTTCTATGGCAGACTTCTCGGCATGAGTGGCGCCGACGGCGGGATCTCATGGTCCGACATAGCCGGGTGGTACGACGATCTCCTGCGGGCCGGGAGCGGGCCCCACGAGACGGCGCTGGACTGCCTGCTGCGACTCGTTCCTCCGCTGGCGGGAGCGACGGTGATCGACGTGGCCTGCGGCCAGGGCCTGGCCACGCGGGCGCTGGCCGCCGGTGGCGCCCGCCGCGTCGTCGGTGTCGACGCCTCGCCGGAGATGATCGAGCGGGCCGGCCGTCACGGGGCCCCGCCGGACGGCGACATCGCCTACGCCGTCGACGACGCCCAGCTCCTCGCGACCTGCCGCGACGCATCGTTCGAGGGCGCGACGTGCCAGCTGGCCCTCATGGACATCCCGGATCTGGATTCCGCCCTCCGCGCCATCCACCGGGTGCTGCAGCCAGGCGGCTGGCTCGTCTTCGTGATCGGGCACCCGTGCTTCCTGGCCCCCGACGCCACGCCCCAGCCCACGGCCGACGGTCGACCCGGCGTCTGCGTGACCGGCTACTTCCGCGAGCGGTTCTGGCGCTCGTCGAACCCCAACGGCGTCCGCCGGGCCGGGAACCACCACCGCACGCTGACCACCTACCTCAACGCCCTGGTCCGCGCGGGCTTCCACCTGGAAGCCGTCGAGGAGCCGATCGCGTCGCCCCGCCTCGCCCGGCAGCAACCGCTCTACACGGAGGTACCGATCTTCTTCGCCGCCCGGGCGACTCGGGCGGCGGGCATGCCGGAAGCGGCACCAGCTGGGTCCACTCGGCCGTGACGGGCACGGGTCTGCTCAACTGGGGCGATGTTCAGACGGTGGTCAGCCTGGTGGGTGGCGTTGGTGCTGGTGGTCGTGAGTTGCAGTGGCGACGACGACACGGCGGATCGGGGGGACGAGGACGACGAGGCAGCCGAGGTCGAGGCCGAGGCCGCGGTCGTCACGCCGGGGGACGAGTGGGCGGTCGAGGCGCCGGAGGACCACGGCATGGACCCGGACACGTTGGAGGGCGCCCAGGAGTACGCGTTCACCGACGGGATGAACACCCAGGGCGTGGTGGTCGTGCACGAAGGCGTGATCGTGGCCGAGTGGTACGCGGAGGGCGCCGACCAGGACTCGTGGGCAGCCAGCTGGTCGATGGCCAAGAGCTACACCAGCGCCCTGGTCGGCATCGCCATCGAGGACGGGCTCATCCCCGGCGTCGACGAGCCGATGACCACCTGGTACCCCGACTGGGAGGGCACCGACAAGGCGGCGATCACGCTGCGCGACGTGCTGCAGATGTCGTCCGGGCTCGACTGGGTGGAGGACTACGACGCCGAGGCGCTCGGGAGCTCGGACATCATCGAGATGGTGGTCGCGGCCGCCGACGAGCTGGCCTACGCGGCCGGTCAGCCCTCCGCCCACCCGCCGGGCGAGGTGTGGAGCTACTCCAGCGGCGACACCATGCTGCTGTCCGGGGTGCTCCAGCAGGCCACCGGCATGCCGGTCGACGAGTACGCCCAGCAGGAGATCTTCGGGCCCCTCGACGTCGAGCAGGTGGAGTGGTGGCGCGACGCCCGCGGCCACACCCTCACCTACTGCTGCCTCGACACCACCAGCCGCGGGTTCGCCCGCTTCGGCCTGCTCTACGCCCGTGACGGCGAGTGGGACGGCGAGCCGGTGGTCCCGGCCGACTGGGTGACCGACTCGCTGGAAGCCGCCCCCGCGTCGGAGGACCAGTACGGCTACCAGTGGTGGCTCGACCCGGCCGACGGCCTCCCCGACGACGCCTTCGCCGCCATCGGCCACGACGGCCAGTACATCTACGTGATCCCCAGCCTCGACCTGGTGGTGGTGCGCAACGGCCTGTACGTGAAGGACCCCGGCCCGCCGATCGCCGACCCCAACCTGTTCGGCAAGTACCCGTCCGACGGACTCGTCCCGGGTCGAGGCACGATCAACCCCGAGAGCGGGTGGGACGACGCGGCGTTCCTCCAGCCCATCGTCGAGTCGCTCGGGGCCGAGTAGCTACTCGTAGGGCTCGTCGGGCGGCGGGATGTCGACGATGCTCGTGGCCGCGAGCGTCGGGATGTCGTCGTCGGTCACCGAGTCGAAGGTGCCGACGACCGTGACCCACCGGTCCCGCTCGGGCGGGTCGCCGACGGCTCCGGTGACCCGGACGACCACCGGGGCGGCGTCGACCGCGCAGCAGGCGATCTGGTAGCGGGCCAGGCGGAAGGGGTCGTCCTCGTCGGCGACGAAGCCGGTGAGCCGCACGGTGGCGCCGGCGAACGTCTCGCCGTCGTGGTCGAAGGCCCGCTGGCTGAACTCGGTGAGGCTCAGGTCGACCGGGCCGGCAGCCGGGTCGAGCGCATCGAAGGCCGGCGCCCCGGCGGTCACGTCGACCACCGCGCCCCGGTCGACGCCGTAGCTCCCCAGCGCCGGGGGCGCCACCAGCAGGAGCACGACCACCGGCGCCAGCAGCAGGAACCCCACCCGGGGCAGGTGGGAGTGGCCGTGGCCGTCATCGCCGTCGCCGGTGTGGGGGTGCCGACCGGGCAGCGTGCGCTCGAGGGTCACGACACCCAGGACGATCACCACCACCCCGGCGACCGCCAGCCACGGGCCCATCCCCACCCGCACGTAGCGCTGGTGGAGGCCCGTCACCGACAGCCGCAGCAGCACCGTCCCCAGCAGCAGGCTGATCGACCCGCCCGCGGCGCTCATCGGGAACGCCCGCTCACAGCAGCCACCACCCGACCAGAGCGCTCGACGCCACGGCCACCCCGAGCGTGAGCGGGGCGAACCGCAGGGCGAAGCCCCGGCCGAACGTCCCCGCCTGCAGCGCCACCAGCTTCACGTCGACCATCGGGCCGACCACCATGAACACCAGCCGCGACGTCAGCGAGAACTGGGTGAGGCTGGCGGCCACGAAGGCGTCGGCCTCCGAGCACACCGCCATCAGCACCGCCAGGAGCGCCAGGGCCAGGAACGCGAACAGGCCCGCGTCGGCGACGGCGTCGACCACGTCGCGGGGCACGGCGGTCTGCAGGGTCGCCGCCACCACTCCGCCCACCACCAGGAACCCGCCGGCGTGCAGCAGGTCGTGCTGGGCGGTCGCCAGCAGCACCGCGAGCCGCGACCCCTCCTCGTCCTGCGCCCGGCGGGCCCGCTCGGACATCCCGTCGTGGCGGCGCCGCGACCACAGCAGGCCCACCACGATCGCCGTGGCCAGGCTGGCGACGAACCGGGCCAGCACCACCTCGGGCCGGCCGGGGAACGCCACCGCCGTCGCCACCAGCACCACCGGGTTGACCGCCGGCGCCGCCAGCAGGAACGCCAGCGCCGCCGCGGGCGGGGCGCCCTGACGCACCAGGCGACCGGCGATCGGCACCGAACCGCACTCGCAGCCCGGCAGCGCCAGGCCCGCCGCGGCCGCCAGGGGTACGGCGGCGACCGGGCGTCGGGGCAGCACCCGTGGCAGCAGGCCCGGCGGCACGAACGCCGCCACCGCCGCGCTCACCCCCACCCCCAGCACCAGGAACGGCATGGCCTGCACGACGAGGGCGACGAACACCGTGGCCCAGTTGGCGACCGCCGGCCGGTCGAGGAGGTCCTCCAGCAGCGGTCGCGACAGCGCGGCGACCGGCACCACCAGCGCGACGACGCCCACGGTGAGCGTGTCGCGGCCGAGCCCGGGCCCGTCGATCCCGACGCCCTCGTCCACTGCCCGTGCCCCCATGCGCGGCGAGCGTAGCGATCGCCGGATCCGCCTCGGGCCGTGACCCGCAGGACACGCCCAAACGCCCACGTTCGGTAACCGGGGGTTCAGCGTTCGGACAAGCAGTGGCCGTTCGAATGCTGCAAGCTGGGGTCGAACTGGCGGCGGACGAGCCCGGGGGTAGGGACATGCGCGGTTGGAAGACACAGCTCGGGCTGGTGCTGGGCGCGGTGATGGTGGTGCTGGTGGCGCCGTTCGCGACCACGGAGCAGCCCAAGGCGGAGGGCATCGTGATCTCGGGAGCCCGGACGCTGTCCGACGAGGTGTCGGTCAGCTACACGCGCCACCGCCCGCCCCGCGACCGCACCACCGACCTGCACGTGCTGGCGTTCAACGACCTGCACGGCAACCTCGAGGCCGGCGGCAGCAACATCTACGGCCGCTTCGCCGGCGGCGCCGCCTACCTGGCCAAGGCCGTGAAGGAGCGCCAGGCCGAGTACCGGGGCCGGCAGGCCACCGTGTTCGCCGGCGACAACATCGGCGCCAGCCCCCTCGCCAACGGGCTGTTCTTCGAGGAGCCGATCGTCATCGCCAGCAACCTGATGAACGTCGACTTCGCCTCGGTCGGCAACCACGAGTTCGACAAGGGCCAGGCCGAGCTGCAGCGCATCCAGCGCGGCGGCTGCCGGCCCGAGGGCTGCACGGGCGCCCCCTACGCCCAGGCCGGCCGGCGGCCCACCAACCGCTACCCGGGCGCCGACTTCCAGTACCTGTCCGCCAACGTCACCGTCGACGCCACCGGGAAGACCCTGTTCCCCGCCTTCGGCACCCAGCGGTTCCGCACCGACAGCGGGCGCAGGGTGGAGGTCGGGTTCATCGGCGAGGTGCTGGAGGCCACGCCGACCATCGTCACCCCCACCGGGGTCGCCGGGCTGACGTTCGGGGACGAGGCCGACGCCGCCAACCGGGCCGCCCGCAAGCTGCGCCGCGAGGGCGTCGACACGTCGGTGCTGGTGATCCACGAGGGCGGCTTCCAGACCACGGCGGCTCTCAACGGCTGCGCCGGCAACCTGGAAGGCAGCCCCATCGCCGAGATCGCCAGCCGGCTCGACCCGTCGATCAAGGTGATCGTGTCGGCCCACACCCACGCCGAGTACCGCTGCACGATCACGACCGGCGGCGTGACCCGGCTGATCACCAGCGCGTCGTCGTTCGGTCGCATCCTCACCGACGTCACCCTCACCGTCGACGACCGCACCGGCGAGCTGGTGGCCGCCAGCGCCGAGAACACCATCGTCGAGAACGCCCTGAACACGCCGGGGACGGGCGTCGTCCGGCAGCCGGACGTCAGCCGCGAGGACCCGGCGGTGCAGGCGGTCGTGCAGCAGTACGTCACCGCTGCCGCCCCGCTGGCCAACCAGGTGATCGGCGGCATCCAGGGCGACCTGCTGCGGGCGGGGTCGCCGCTCGGCGAGTCGACGCTGGGCAACGTGATCGCCGACTCGCAGCTGGCCGCCACGGCGCCCGCCGACCTGGGCGGTGCGGTCGCGGCGTTCATGAACCCCGGCGGCATCCGGGCCGACATGCGGACGACCGACCAGTCGTCCGGCGGCGAGGCACTCGGCGAGGTCACCTACGGCGAGGCCTTCACCGTGCAGCCGTTCGGCAACAGCCTGGTCACCAAGACCATGACCGGCGACATGATCCGGCGCCTGCTGGAGCAGCAGTTCGTGGGCTGCGGTGGCCAGTCGACCCAGCGGATCCTGCAGGTGTCGGCCACGTTCCGCTACGAGAGCGACGCCGCGGCCACCACGTGCGAGGCCCGCATCGGGCGCATCTGGATCGGCGGCGCGGAGGTCACGCCGACGGCCTCGTTCCGGGTGACGATGAACAACTTCCTCGCCACCGGCGGCGACGGCTTCACCGTGTTCAACGAGGGCACCGACGCCCTCGGCGGCGCCCAGGACATCGACGCCCTGGTCGCCGCCTTCGAGGCCGCCGGCACGACCGGCATCGCCGTCCCACCCCTCGACCGGATCGTGGCGCCGGGCACCGTCTAACCCCGGGAACTAGCGGGGCTCGAGGCTGATGCAGGTCCAGGCGCCGACGTAGATGCGGTCGCCGGGGCCTACCGGGAGGGGACGGTTGGCCGGGACCGGCTCGGCGGAGCCGTTGAGGTAGGTGCCGTTGGTGGAGCCGTGGTCGACCAACGTCCAGCGGCCGTCGTCGGTCGGCAGCAGCGAGGCGTGGAGGTGCGACACGGCCGGGTCGTCGGGCGGGCCGGCCAGGTCGATCCCGGGGTTGGTGCCCCGGCTGCGGCTGCGGCGCCCGATGCTCAGCGGCGCCTGGCTCAGCTCGATCGTGCGCGTCGGCACGCCCACGGGGAACTGCACCTCGTCGAGCTGGTGGCTGCGGAAGTACTCGTGGTCGGCGGTGATCACCGCCTGCAGCGTGCCGGCGACCGACGGCGACGACGGCTGCGATGGCTGGGACGGCTGCGAGAACGACGGCTGCGAGCTCGTCGTCGTCGGCCGGGGCGACGGGTCGAGCGCCGGTCGGACCACCGGGGCGTTGGTGTGGGGCAGGCTCCCCGTCGACGGGTCGTAGCCGCACACCTCGCAGAAGCGGGTACCGGCCTCCTGCTCGGCGGAGCAGTTGGTGCAGACCCAGCCCTTCTCCGCCGGCTCGGCGGCGGCCAGCGGGCCGGTGGGACCGGTCGGGCGGCTGGGGCCGCTGTCGGGCTCGGGGTGGGGAGCCGCGGCGGCGAGGGGTCGCAGCGGCAGGCCGGGGCCGGGCACGGGCAGGATGGTGGACGGGTCGAGCCGGCCGATGGTCGGCGCCGAGTCGGACCCCGACAGCGGCGGGGCGATCAGCACCCCGCACACCGAGCAGATGGAGTTGTCGATCGACGGGTGGCCGTTGGGGCAGGCCACGGTGGACACGGGACCCATGGGACCGCTCACGACTCACCGACGGCTGCGTCGGGCATGGACTCTGCCTCCGCTTCCGCCTCGGTCTCGGACTGGTCACCCGGCCGGGCCAGCGACGACGGCCACCGGACGGGCCCCGCCGCTCCCTCCGGCGGCTGCGACGACGGCCACATTGCCGCTGCCTCGCCTTCGCGCTCCGGCTCGGGCCCGGACGCCGGGTCGAAGTCCGGCCCCGCCATGGCCGCCAACCCCCGCACCGACGCCGGGGGGGCCGGCGGCTCGGGCGGGACGGATGGCGGTGGTGGTGCCGGCAGCGCCGGCGGTGGCGCAGGAGAGCCGGGGCGGACGCGGACGGTGCGGGTGGAGCGGGTCTCCAGCACCATCTCGTCGGCCTCGCCCGCCGCACCCCGGGGAGCGGCCGCGGTCTTCTGGACCCGCACCGTGCGGGTGGAACGGGTGTCGAGAGCCATCTCGTCGGCCTTGGCCACCCGGGGCCGCAGGCGCACCGTGCCCTCCCGGGCGTCCTCCACGTCGACCACCTTGCGCAGCAGCTGCACCGTGCCCTCGTGGCCCGAGGCGACCGCCTGCCGGGTCGCCCGCCCCAGCCGGAAGGTGGCCGTCCGCTCGTCGCCCTCCTGCAGCGCCGCCAACCCGGCCTGGATGTCCTCGGCCAGCTCGGCCTGACCGGTGTAGTGCGCCACCTCGGGGCTGATGCGGGTGCTCACGGCATCGTCCTCGGTCCACACGGCCCGCACCAGCGCCGGCCCGACCACCTCGTCGTCGGTCACCAGGCTCACCCGGGAGGCCAGCATCTCCACCCCCACCGACTGCGGCGGCACGGTGACCGACACGTGGTAGTCGCGGGACTCGGCGCCCCACGCCCCCAGCGGGTACTGGCGGGTGCGCTGGTCGACCTGCGTGGTGCGGTCGGTCAGGTCCTCCACGGTGGGGCTCACCTGGCGGACGAAGTTCACGGTGGCGTCGAGCGGGCACCACACCCGCAGCGCCGAGCCGGCGACCGTCCGGCCCATCGCCCGCTCCATCAGCCGGCGGAACTCGGCCGGCATCTGCTCGGGCTCGGGGATGATGTCGACGGTCCCCAGCAGGGCCGACGCGATGCTGCGCAGCTCCTTCACCACCCAGTCGGTGCCGATGCCCCGGCAGTCGGCCTGGAACAGCCCGGTGCAGTAGCGCAGGGCCTCGTCGAGCCGCCAGGAGTCCTCCCGGTTCTCGCCGTCCGTCAACAGGATGGCGTGGTGGAGGTCGGCGGGGCTGGCCTTGAACAGCTCCCGGGCGGCCAGCAGCCACGTCGACATGGCGGTGCCGCCGCCCACCTGGAGGCGCCGCACCGCGTCGCGGGCCGCGGCCCGGTTGGGGGCGTCGGACACCACCAGGCCGGTCCCCCACACGGGGAAGACCGTGATGGCGCGCTCGGTGCCGGCGATCACGCCGAACAGCACGCCGTCGCGGATGCTGTCGATGGCCTCGCACGCGGCCTGCCGGGCGGCCCGCATGCGGCTGGGCGGGGTCTCCATCGAGCCCGAGGTGTCGAGGATGAGCACCTCGGCGGCGCGGCCGGACCCGCCCGGGTTCCAGCCGCCGGCGGTGACGGTCACGATGGCGTCGACGGTGGTGGCCCCGGCGGGCACGTACTCGTTCTGGAAGACCTCCAGAGAAAAACCAGTCACGGCACCTCCTGCAGGTAGAGGTCGTGTGGCCCCACCGCCACGGTGATGTTGTCGGCGCCGCCTGCGCCGTCTGCGTAGGCGACCAGGCGCCGTGCCAGGTCGAGGGAGGTCTCGGTCCCGGGCCGGCCGATGAGCCGCGCCATGTCGTCGGCCTCGGGCAGGTAGTTCCAGAGCCCGTCGGACGCCAGCACCACGAGCCCCGGCCCGGGGAGCTCGACGGTGGTGACGGTCGGCGCGGCGTCGGTCGAGTCGACGCCGAGCCACTTCGTGAGGGCGTGGGCGCCGGCCCGCGTCATCGCCTGGGTGGTGGTCATGCGCCCCGACGCCACCATCTCGCCGGCCAGCGAGTCGTCACGGCCGATCTGCACGGCCCGACCCTCGTCCACCCAGTACGCCCGGCTGTCGCCGACCGACCCGAACGTGGCGTAGCGGCCCCGCACGGCCGCCGCCACCAGGGTGCAGGCCCCGGGGCCGACGTCGAGGTCCGGGTTCCAGGGCAGGGCGGCCGCGGCCCGCTGCGCCGCCGCGGTGGCCTCGACCATGGCGGCGTCGAGATCGCCCCCGGCGGACACCGCCCCGCTCAGCACCAGCAGCGCGGTCTCCACCGCCGCCTGCGACGCCCGCTGGGGCTCCTGGCTCACCGACACCCCGTCGGACACCACCAGCACGAAGCCGCCGGGGTCACCGTCGACCCAGCGGATGCCGACGGCGTCCTCGTTGCGCCAGTGCGACTGCCCCCGGTCGGTCACCGCGGCGACGAGCCCGTCGGCCAGCTCCAGGTGGTCGTCCCACCCCGCCGGCGGCGCGTCGGCCGACTCCTCCACCTCGACCGCCACCGGCAGCGACGCCCCGCACGCCTCGCAGAACCGGTCGTCGACCAGCACCGGCTCGCCACAGGCCGCGCACGGGACGACGTCGTGGCGCTCGCTCACAGCAACGTCCGCGGGCGGGCCCGGTTGGCCCGGTCGATCAGGTCGTGGCGCTCGGCGGTCGTGGCGGCGTGGCGGGCCCGCTGGCGGTAGGTCTGCTCCAGGCCCTCGCGCAGGGCGGTCTCCGTCAGCGGCCGGCCCAGGATCGTGGCCGTCCGCGACCCTGGGGACGCCCCGTTGCCGCCGGCACCCAGCGTCGACAGGCCGGCCTCGAACAGCTCGCAGGCCATCTCGGCGTGACGCCGGGGGTCGAGGCGCAGCTGGGCCAGGATCAGCGACGCCTGCTCCAGCTGCTGGGGCGTCGGCACGCCGCCCGGGACGCCCTCGGTGGTCGCCAGCGCCCGCAGCGCCGCGATCAGCGCCGGCACGTGGACGCTCGACGCCGGTGGCACCCGCGCCAGGGAGTCGACCGCGGCCTCGCGCCCGCCGGCGGCCAGGCGCACCCGGGCCAGCCCGAACGCCCCCGACACGTACGACGGGTCGGTGCGGCTGGCGACGTCGTAGAGGTCGGCGCTGCGGGCGAGGTCGCCGACCAGCTCGTGGGCCAGGGCCAGACCCAGCTTGGCGGCCACCTCGCCGGGCAGCTCGGTGTAGACGGGGTCGAGCCAGCCGATGGCCTCGGCCGCGGCCCCGGCGTCGAGGGCGCACAGCCCGCGGTGCCACCACACCCGCCAGTCGCCGCCCAGCACGGACACGGACAGGGCCGCGCTCCCGTCCAGGCGGTCGAGGGTCGCCCGCGCCCCCGTGGGATCGCCGCTGTCGAGCTGCGCCCGGGCCAGCCGCAGCAGCACCTCCTGGGAGGGGGGCACGCTGTCGGCCGCCATCACCGCGGTCAGCGTCGCCACCACCGCGGCCGGGTCGCCGTCGGCGATGCCGAGGAGGAAGCCGGCGCCCGGGTCGTCGGCGTCGACCTTGGGCTGCGGCAGCAGGCGCCAGTCGGGCAGCACCTCGTCGTCGATGTCGGCGCCGACCAGCCCGTCGGGGCCGAACGCCCGGCTCACCGCCGGCTGGGCCGTCCCTCGGGTCGCCGAGTGCTCCCGCAGGATGCCGAGGAGCTGCTCGCCCATCTCGTCGGCCGAGTCGAAGCGGTCGGTCGGGTCGAGAGCGGTGGCCTTGAGCAGGAAGCGGTGGAGCGACTCGTGCTCGGCGAGCAGGGGCTGCTCCTCCGGCGCCGGCAGGCAGTCGATGTAGGTGCTCTGGTAGCCCCGGAAGTCCATCGCCAGCACCGCCAGCAGCCGGCCCACGGTGTAGAGGTCCGACGCCACGGTCGGACCGGTGTCGGCCACCTCGGGCGCCTGGTAGCCGATGGTGCCGTAGATCGCCGACTCCTCGTCGTCGATGCGCCGGACACCGCCCAGGTCGATCATCTTCAGCGTGTCGCCGAACAGCAGCACGTTGTCGGGCTTCATGTCGCAGTAGACGAGGCCGTTGGAGTGGAAGTAGCCGATGGCCGGCAGCGTGGCCAGGGCGTAGGCGATCGCCTGGTCGACCGGCAACGGGTCGATCTGGCCGCTGTTGGCGTCGCGGCGCTCCTTGAGGATCGTCTTGATGCTCTTGCCGCCGACGTACTCCATCACGATGTAGCCGGCGTTCTCGTGCGTGACGAAGTTGTAGATGCGGACGATGTTGGGGTGGTCGAGGGCGGCCAGGAACTGGCGCTCGGCCACCGCGGCCACCGCCGCGGCGTCGCTGGCCGCGTCGAGCAGGCCCTTCAGCACCACCCAGCGGTTCGACACGGCCTGGTCCCGGGCGAGGTAGACCCAGCCCAGGCCGCCGTGGGCCAGCACGCCCAGCACCTCGTACTGCCCGGCGACCAGGTCGCCCCCCTGGAGCTTCGGGGTGAACGAGAACTGCGTGCGGCAGGTCGGGCAGAACCCCTCGGTGCGACCGGGGCGCTGGTTGCGGGTGCGGCCGACCGGCTGGCTGCAGACCGAGCAGTAGCGCTTGTCCTCGGGCACCTCGGCGGCGGCCATGGTCGCCTCGGCCGGGTCGCCCGTCGGTACCGCGGGGACGTCGACCAGGCCCAGGCCCAGCCGGGTGCCGCCCGTGCGGCGGGAGCCGGTGCCGGTGCCGGTCGGCGACGAGTCGCCGCCCATCCGGGCCCGGGCGTGGGCGGAGCCCCGGCGCATCCGCACCGACGCGGGGCGCAGGAGTGGCAGGCGGGACGAGCCCGTGCCGGCGCCGACCGGGGCGGGCGACGACGGCCGCCGGCCGGCGATGGCGGCGCGGCCGCAGGTGTCGCAGTAGCCGGCGTCGAGGGTGCCGTTGCAGCCGGGGGCACCGCAGGGGCTGCCGTCGGGCGGCGGGCCCAGGCCGACCGCCCGGAACTGGCCCGACGTGGGGCCGGACGTCGGCCCGGAGATGGGCCCCGAGTCGGTGCCCCGGCGGCGGCCGAACCGGTCGCTCGACACGGCACCCGACGGGAAGCTGTCGGAGGACGGCGCGGGGGGAGGCGGGGGTGGCGGTGGAGGTGGCGCGGTCGGGCCCGGCGGCGGTGGCGCCGACGGAGGCGATGGCGGTGGTGGTGTGGGCGACGCAGCCGTGGCCGTGGCCGCCGGTTCGAGGACCCGAGCGGGAGCCCGCTCGCGGCGGCCGCAGGTGTCGCAGTAGCCGGCGTCGACGCGGCCACCACAGCCGGGGTAGGTGCAGTTCACGCCGACATCTCCGTCCGCTCCTCGGTACCTTCCTCCAGCCGCTGCGCCTGGGCCGGGGTCGGGGTGTGGCGCAGCTCCACCAGGTAGGCCCCGACCTCCGACTCGGCCGTGACGAGGCAGCACGGCGCGGCCAGCGCCTCGTCGGCCCGGCGGGCCAGCTGGCTCATCAGCGGGTCCTCGGCCCGGCCCGACGCCCCGGCCTTCACCCGGGCCGCTCGCAGCAGCTCCCGCAGCTCACGGCGGCGCTGCAGCGGTCGGGTGTTGGCCTCGGCGATCGCCGTCGCCGCCGCCAGCGACTTGTCGGCCAGCGCGGTCCAGCTCTCCAGGCCCTTGGCCGCCAACCCGAACTCGCCCCCGGCCACCAGCGCCTGCAGGCGGGCCAGCCAGGGGCGTAGGCCCCGTTCGCCCGAGAGCACGTCGGGGTCGACGGGGTCGAGCAGGCCCTGGGGCTCGCGCAGCTCGACCCGGCTGCGGACCAGCGCTTCGCTCCCCTCGCCCATCAGCTCGTCCAGCTCGGCCAGCGTCCGCCCCGCGCCCTGCACGACGTCGCGCAGGCGGCCCATCTCCTCCACGGCGCCCGCCGCGGTGGACAGGGCCGACTCGACCGTCGTCAGGTCGTCGGCGGCGCCCAGCGGGTCGGCGCCGGACCGGTCGCCGAGGCTGTCGAGCGCCGCGCCGGCCGCGGCGACGGTGCGGAGCTCGGGCGCCGTGCTGGCGAGCCGGTCGGCCTCGGCCCGGACCTCGTCGAACCGGCCCGGGAACCGCGCCCACACCTCGCCCACCTCGGCCACGGCCGCCTGCAGCTCGACGAGCGCCTCGCCCACCACCGCCAGCAGGCCGTGGGCGGTGAGCCCCCCGGGCGCCGCGGGGAGGACGATGTGGGGGCTGTTGAGCTGGGCGAACAGGGCGGTGGCGACGTCGTCGGTGAGCATGCCCCCGCCGCGGCCGGCGCTCACCTGGTCGACCACCAGACCCACGTGCTCGAGCCCGGGCAGCAGGCCGGCGACCCGGTCGTGGACCGGTCGCAGCCGGTCGGACGTGGCCCCCGACATGCCCTCGCCGCCGAGGAGCCGGGCGTAGGTGGCGTCGGCCTCCAGGTCGTGGAGCCGGGTCGTCAACGCCTCGTGCTCCGAGCGGAGCTCCAGCAGCCGACGGTCGAGGGCGTGCGCCGCGGGGCTCATGGTCCTGCTCCCCCGAACTCGTAGACGTAGCTGCCGTCGACGTTGGCCTGGCCGAGCGGGACGTCCGGGTGGACCAGCGCCAGCACCGACCCGATGGAGTCGACGCTCTGCTCCACCTGCGCCTTGTCCAGGGGGAACACCTCTTCGTTCATGAACACGTCGGCGTCCCGGCTGCCGTAGAGCTTGATGCCGGCGATCAGCGCCCCGGCCGCCTCGGGCTCGAGGCCGCCGTCGGTGGCGTAGAACTGGCGCAGCGCCGCCGGGTCGGCCAGGTAGCGGTCCATCGTCGAGTAGAAGGAGTCGACCACGGCCTGCACCGCGCCGGGGTCGCGCTCGATGAGGCGGTCGCTGGCGACGATGACGTCGACGATCGAGTTGGGCACGTCCGCGCTGCTCAGGGCGATGGTGTTGCCGGCGCCGCGGGCAGTGCTCGTCTCCGGCTCCCAGATGACGGCCAGCTGGGCCTCGTCGGCCTCGAGCATCTCGTAGGCGGTGACCGACTGGTCGACCGACACCAGCTCGAAGTCCGCGAGCCGCAGGTTCTCGGTGGTGTTGGCCAGCTCGTTGAGCAGCATCTCCGACGGCGAGTTCCCGGTGTAGGCGAGCACCGGGCGGCGGCCGTCGCGCTCGAACTGCTCCACCAGGGCGGGCATGTCGTCGACGTGGTCGAGCTCGGGGTGGTTGGCGGTGCCGAGGGCGAGGGCGTCGGCACCGACGCTCTGGTCGATGACCCCGACGACCGTGCCCTCGGGGGCCTCCAGCAGGTACTGGTCCAGGCTGGTGACGGCGATGTCGGCGCGCCCGGCGGTGAGGTCGGCGGCGCGCACGTCCTGGCACACCTGCTCGACGTAGACCAGCTGGTAGCCGGTGCCGTCGAGCAGGGCCGGGTCGCGGAAGGGGGCGTAGCCGGACCAGGCGTCGCCCTCGACGATGAGCGTGCTCTCGTCGTGGGTGGGGATGTCGCTCGGGGGGCAGGCGGCCGCGGCCTCGCTGTCGTCGGCGCCGCCGACCCACCACACGACGGCCGCCGCGACGACGACCACCGCGGCGACGCCGGCGATCAGCGCCCGAGCCCGGGTCGACAGGTTCCTCATCGGCCGTACTCCCGCAGACGCTGGTAGAGGCCCAGGGCGACGAGCAGCAGCACCGCCACCGCGGCGACCGCCGCGATGCGGTCGAGGTCCGCGGTGGCGCTGATGGCGTCGTCGGCGTGGTCGTCGAACGTGGCCTGGTCGAGCGCCTGCACCCCGTCGATGGCCTGCGTCAGCTCGTTGAAGGCGACGCCGGACCGGTAGAGGGCCGCAGCCGCCGCGGTGTCGCCGTCGTCGACCAACTGGCGCAGCTCGGCATCGGACGAGAGGAACTCGCCGAACGCCACCACCGTGTGGCGGGCGCTGCTCTCGCCTGCCCCGCCGGCATCGGCGAACACGACCTTGGCCAGGAAACCGCCCGCGCCCTCGGGTACCTCGCCGTCGCGGGCCACCGTCGCGACCCCCGACAAACTCGTGGTGTCCTGCACCCGGAACAGCTGGTTGGCCTGGGCCTCGAAGGCGACCTGGGCGGCCGAGGCGCCGGCGGGGTCGAGCAGCAGCTGGCCCTGCGCCTGCCGGGCCGACACCACCGTCGCCCGGGCCCGGGCCAGCACGTGGACCGAGTCGAACGCCTGCTCGCGGGCCGTCGTGAGGTCCGACGCCGAGGTGTCGAGCCGGGCGAGCGCGAACAGCCCTGTCGCGACCGTCACGGCCGTCGCGACCAGCAGCGGCAGGTTGAGGAGCCGCCGGAACCGGCGGGCCATGAGCAGCTGGGTCAGCACCAGGAACGCCAGCAGCACCACCAGCGACACCACGATCAGCTGCTGGGTCGACGCGGCACGGGCCTTCTGCCGGTCGTAGGTGTCGTTGAGGACGTAGGTGTTGGCCTTGTCGACGAAATCGGCCTGCGACAGCAGCGTGCCCTCCATCACTTCGCCGGCGAGGCCGTACAGCTCGGCGGCCCGGATGTCGTCGCCCTGGTCGTGGGCGGCGAAGGCGTCCTTCACCAGCGTGTGGTAGTGCGCCAGGGCGTAGTCGATGTTGGCCAGCGGCTGGCGGTAGGCGGCACCCGTCGACGACTCCTGCGCCGCCAGCACGAGGTTGTCGTGGAGCTCGCCGCGCTTGTCGTCGTAGTTGCCGGGGAAGCCGCTGGGGCCGAGGGTGACGGGGTCGAGCAGGTCGCGCACCACGATCTGGTCGAGCTCGGCCAGGTTCAGCTTGAGCGCCTGGGCGACGGTGATGCCCTGGGTGGCGTCGCGGGCGACGGTGCGGACCGTCGAGTCGTTGCGGTCCACGCCGAGTTGCACGGCGGCGGCGAAGAAGACGACCGGCAGGCAGGCGAGGGCCATGCCGACCCGCAGCATCAGGGGCGTGCTGGGCCGTCGGAGCCGCCGCACCCGCGCCGGAGCTACGTCATCCGTGGCAGCAGCGGCGGTGCGCGCGTCGTTCACCGTGGCGATCATCGGGCGGCCCCCGCTGCCAACCTGTACGCGCTCTCGTCCACGAGGTGGTCAATGCTCCCCAGCATCCGGTCCCACGGGCCGATCCGGCTGCGCCTTACGGGCGGTCGCAGCTATGGGACGGGCAGACCGTAACAGGCCACGCCCGTCCCATATGTTGCGGAATTGTTAACGTACAGATGGGCGTCAGGCCCTGGGGTGTCCCGTGCCCTCAGATGCGGCGGGCGCGGCCGCTGCCGACGGCGTTGTAGAGCAGCAGCGCCACCACCGCGCCGGCGATCGAGCCGACGATGCCCGAGGCCTGCAGGGCGCCGTCGCCGAAGTCCTTGTCGAACAGGACGTAGCCGAGGAAACCACCGACGAACGAGCCGATGACGCCGAGGACGATGGTCCCGAGGACCGACATCGGGTCGGGGCCCGGCACCAGGAGGCGGGCCAGGTAGCCCGCCACGGCACCGACGATCACGAAGGCGATGAGCGTAAGCATGCTCCGCGTCTTCCACCGTCTTGCGACCGACATACGTCGGCCCCGGCCTCGGGCGGGCCGCGCCCCGTGCCGAAACATTCCCTGGGTACGTTCGGCACCATGCTCGACGAGCTCGCCTCCCGGCCCGATCCGTACCCCACGTACGCGGCGCTGCGGGCCCGCGGCGCCCACGCGCACGACGACGGCCGCTGGGTCGTCGCCCGGTCGGCCGACGTGGAGGCGGTGCTGGCCTCCCCGTCGGCCGTCGTGGGCTTCGTGCCGCCCGCCGACGACCACGACCGGCGGCGCTCCCTCGCCATCGCCCGGCTCGCCGAGCTGGCGCCGTCGCAGCTGCAGGCCGCGGCCTACGCCGCCACGGCCGAGCGGCTCACCGCCGCCCCCGGCCCCACCGTCGAGCTGATGGGGCTGGTCGCCCGGGACGTGCCGATCGCCGTGCTGGCGGCGGCCCTGGGCGCCGACCCCGCCCTCACGCCGACCGCCGCCCTGCTGCTCCAGGCCGTCGACGCCACGGCGGGGCTGATCGGCAACAGCATCCTCGCCCGCAGCCGCCACCGGCCGGCGGTGCGCGACGGCCTGGTCGAGGCGACGAGCCGGTTCGACCCGCCCGTCCAGCTCACGACCCGGGTGGCCGCCAGGCCGATCGAGCTGCCGTACGTCACGATCCCCACCGACGCCACGGTGGTGGTGCTGCTGGCCGCCGCCAACCACGACCCCGACTGCCGCGAGCCGTTCGGCTTCGGCGCCGAGCCCCGTCGCTGCCCCGGCTCCTCGGCGGCGACCACGCTGGCGTCCGGGGTCGTCGACGCGGTCGTGGAGCGCTGCGCCCCCGAGCTGGTCGACCCCGAGGTCACCTACGAGGCCCGACCGAACCTGCGGATCCCCAGTCGCGTCCGCCTGGATCTCGCGTAGCTTGAAGGGTGACTTCGACGCGGGTCCTCGTGGTGTCCGACTCCCACCTGTCGGCCCGTACGCCGGAGGCGTCGGCCAACTGGGACGCGGTGGTGGCGCACGTCGACGCCGAGGGTCACGACCTCGTGATCCACGCCGGCGACATCTGCGCCGACGGGCCCGGCTCGTCCGGCGACGACCTCGCCGTCGCCCAGGCGGCCCTCGGGCGGCTCGACACCCGGCTGCGGGTGGTCCCCGGCAACCACGACATCGGCGACAACCCGTTCCCGAAGGCGGCACCGGACGACCCGCTGGTCACGCCAGAGGCCCTGGAGCGCTTCCGGAACGCCCTCGGGCCCGACCAGTGGATGCTCGACCTGCCCGGCTGGCGGGTCGTCGGGCTGAACAGCCTGCTGTTCGACACCGGGCTCGACGCCGAGGCCGACCAGTGGGAGTGGTTCGCCGACGTGCTGCCAGGGGCGGACGACGGGCGGCAGTTCGCGCTGGTGCTGCACAAGCCCCTGGCGCCCCCGCCGGACCGGCCCGACGCGGATCCCGGGCGCTACGTCCCGCCTGCGGCCCGCGACCGGCTGCTCGGGATGGTGGCCGACGGGGGGTCGTCGCTCGGGGTGGTGGTGTCGGGCCACGTCCACCAGCACTCGCAGCACGCCCACGACGGGGTGCTGCACGTGTGGGCGCCCACCACCTGGGCCACCATCCCCGATCGCATCCAGACGGTGCTGGGCGAGAAGGTGTGCGGGGTGGTGGAGCTGGCCCTGCACGACGACGGCACCCTCGACGCGCGGTGCGTCGCACCCGCCGGCTTCACCCAGAACGTGATCCTCGACACCGTCCCCAACCCGTACGCCCTCGGCTGACCGCCGGCGGTCAGGTGAGGAGGAGCCAGCCGCCGGCCACCAGGGCGCCGACGGTGGTGGCGCCGAAGAGGCCGACCCAGATCGTGCCGGGGACGCGGGTGAGGCGGGCCAGCTGGTCGGCGTCGGTGGCGAGGCCGACGGTGCCGTTGCGACGGGTGCGCCGCAGCTCGCCGACCGGTCGCACCGCTCCCAGCAGCATGAACCAGGTGACGCCGTAGCCGAACGCCGCCTGGACGTCGGGCTCGGCGTAGAGCGAGATCGCCCCGACCACCGCGCCGACCGCGACCAGCAGGAGGGCGCCGTAGAGGTTGCGGATCAGGCTGAGCATGCTGAGCAGCACCGCGGCCGCGCCCCACAGCATGATCGTCACCTGGTCGTAGGCCAGCAGGAGCACCCCGACCAGGCCCACCAGCGACGGGCTGACGTAGCCGGCCGCCATCGTGAACACCATCCCGGGGCCGTACGCCCGGCCCACCGAGACCGTCAGGCCGGACGTGTCGGAGTGCAGCCGGATGCCGGTCAGGCGCCGGCCGGTCAGCTTGGCGACGACGGCGTGGCCGGCCTCGTGGACGATCGTCACCACGCTCCTCGACCAGCGCCACACCCGGTCGACCGCCACGGCCACGAGCGCCAGCGACCCGGTGATCAGCACCAGCGACGGCTCCGGCTTCACCCGGGTCGTCAACGACCCCCAGTCGAGCTCCGGCACCCCCTCAGCTTCGCACGTCTATGGTCCACGGATGGACGCCTTGCAGCCGGTGGCCCCGCTCGACGTGGTGGCGCTGCTGCCGGGGGAACGCCACGCCCTGCTCGACCTGCTGAGCGGCCTCGAGCCCGCCGCCTGGGAGGCGCCGACCGAGTGCCCGGCGTGGTCGGTGAAGGGAATCGCCCTGCATGTGCTGGGCGACGACCTGTCGCTGCTGTCGCGGCAGCGGGACGAGGCCACCAACGGCCTGCTCCTCTACGCCGCCGACCATCCCGGGCTCGACTTCAAGGCCTTGCTCGACGGCTTCAACGAGCGGTGGGTGACCGCGGCGGGGTTCCTGAGCACCCGCCTGGTGCTGTCGCTGCTGGAGCTGTCGGGGGACCTGACGGCCGAGTACTACGCCGCCGTCGACCCGTTGGCGCCGGGCGAGCAGGTGCGGTTCTTCGGCTCGACCGGCCCGTCGCCGTTCTGGCAGGCGATCGCCCGGGAGTACGCCGAGCGCTGGCTCCACCAGCAGCAGGTGCGGCGGGCGGTCGGGGCGCCGGACCTCGGCGGTGAGCACCTCGTGACCGCGGCCCGGGTGGTGCTCCTCGGCCTGGCCGCCCACCTGCACGACCTGGGCGCCTCGGCCGGCGACACGTTGGCCTTCGTGATCCCCGACGTCGGCCGGTGGACCCTGCGGCGGGGCGACGACGGTTGGGAGCTGCTCGAAGGCGGTGATCCGGTGGCGGCCACGGCGGCACTGACCCTCCACCCGGGTCGGGCGGCGCCGGCCCTGTCCCGGGGGCTCGACCGGGCCGACGTCCCCGGGGTCCTGACGGCCGGGGGCGACCCGGTCCTCGCGGCGGCCGCGGTCACGGGCTGCGCCGTCCTCCTCGCCCGGCCGCCCGGCTGACGGGTGGCGCCGTTACCCCACGTCGAGGACGACGACGGTGATGTTGTCGGCGCCGCCGTGGTCCTTGGCCCGGCGGACCAGCTCGTCGGCGGCGAGCGCGGGGTCGGGGACGGACGCCAGGACCGACGTGATCTCGTCGTCGGCCAGCTCGTTGAAGAGGCCGTCGCTGCACAGCAGCAGCCGGTCGCCCGGCGCCGGCTCGGCGACCGCCACCGCCGGCTCCACCTCGGGCCCGACGCCGACAGCCCGAGTGAGGATGTTGCGCTGCGGGTGCTCCCGGGCGTCCTCCTCGGTCAGCTCCCCGGAGCGCACCAGCTCGGCCACCAGGCTGTGGTCCGACGTCAGCCGGGTCAAGTGAGCGTCGTGGAACAGGTAGGCCCGTGAGTCGCCGACGTTGACGACCGCCAGCCGCTCCCGCCCCTCGTCCCGCACCCGGGCCACGGCGGCGATGGTGGTGCCCATGCCGGCCAGCGCGGGGTCGGCGGCGGCGGCCTCCCACACCGCGGTGTTGGCCCGGCGGACGGCCTCGGCCAGGCCGGCGGTCGTGGGGTCGTCGGCGAACGCCTCCCCCAGGGTCTCGACGGCCAGCCGGCTGGCGACCTCGCCGCCCCGGTGACCGCCCATCCCGTCGGCGACGGCGACCAGGTCGCCCTCGGCGAGCAGCCGATCCTGGTTGGTCGGACGGACGTTGCCGACGTCGGTGACGCCGGCAGCTCGAAGCTGGTATGCGGACATGTGTGCCTCCTCGGCATCACGGAGGTGCCGAAGCGCAGCGGTGTACGACTCGCCCGTCTTCGCGGCCCGGACTCGCACCCGGCGCTTGCGTCTGCGGTTCGCTGTCATCGGTCCTCCACGCCCCCGACGGCGACTCCCCAGCAGCCCCGTGAAGGCGGATGACCGACACCGACGTGAGGACGGGTATCCCCTTTGCCTCCAACGAACGGTCCTGCTGGGGAGGACCGACGGAGGTTCGGCGCACGTCTCGCCGCCCCGCCATGCTGCGACGACGAGGCCGGCGTGTCAACCCGCAGTCGCAACCTCATGACCGGCGTGCCGCACCTGATGCGCGTCATCGGTTTCGGGCTGCGCGCGACGACTTCGCTGACTCGTCCGACCACTACGACCTCATCCTCGACATCGGCGGCAACAGCACGGTCTCCCGGCTCCGGCGCGCGCTGACGCCCGGGGACACTCGTCCTCGTCGGCGGGGAAGGCGACCGGAGCTACCGGCTGAGCGACGCCCCGACGCCATCCGCTACCCCGAGTCCGGACAGGCGCGAGGGCGCGTCGTCCTCACCGTCTGAACGCGGCAACCTGGGCAGGTGCCGTGGGATCCGGTGGTGCTCGAACTGGAGGGGTTGCGGATCGAGGCAACGCCGCGGCCGAGCTGGTTCGACCGGTGGTTCGAGTGTCGCATCTCGGTCGTCGCCCGCCCGTTCGCCGGGGTGCTCGAGACGATCTTCACCGACGAGGACTTCGTCGAGCTCGCCGACCAGCTGGAACGGCTGGACCCCGGAGGCGACGCGATGCTCGGCGGCGACCGGGCCGCGGAGCTGCGCTTCGTCGTGGAGGTCCAGCAGGGCGGCAACCCCGACGGCGACCTGCTGGCGGTCGAGTGCACCCTCACGCCCAGCGGCGACGACCCCTACCCGTTGCTCCGCTTCCTGATCTTCAAGGTGCCACCGCTCGCACTCGCCCGCGCCGCCGAACGCCTCCGTGCGCTGGCGGCGCTCGACCCCTGGCCGAAGCCCCCATGATCGTCCCGAGTCGTCTGTGGTCGCCGATCCACAGTCGAGT
>DATHJB010000161.1 GCA_035316325.1 Acidimicrobiales bacterium | reverse complement strand
GAGGAAGTCGAGGATCGCCATGCGAGCGGGGTGGGCGACGGTCCGGATCACGTCGGGGTCGTCCATCCGTGCCGACGATGTGAAATCCATCTTTCGAAAATGCTCTTTCAGATCTGCCGTGTCAAGGGCCGGTTGCGCGCCACGCCTGTCCTCTAGGGTCGCTGCATGCCGACCCGCGCTGGCGACCGCCGACGGGCGCGGGCGGTGGCGGCGGCCGGTCTGCACCAAGCCTCGGTCGCAGGCCGGGAGCTCTCGCTCGATCTGCGGATCTGGGAGCTGGCGGGAGCGGACCCGGTCACCTGGTCGGGGGGCGACGGCGAGTCCGATGTCGAGTCCGACCTGCCCCTGGTGTTGGAGCGCGCCACGTCCGAGTCGCTCCGCAAGGCGAACGGCCTCCACGTCACCCCGCCCTGGCTGGCCGACCACCTGGTGGCCCGGGCCTTCGCCGCCACCGCTGACGACGGCGCGGTGTCGAGCAGGTGGGCCGTGTGTGATCCCGCGTGTGGGGGTGGGGCCTTTCTGTTGGCGGCGGCTCGGGGATTGGAGCGGCGCGGGTTTTCGCGGCCGGTCGTGGTGCGGGAGCTGGTGTGGGGTGCCGACGTCGACCCGGTGGGGCTGGCGGCGGCGGAGCTGGCGTTGGCGTTGTGGGCGGGGGAGGCGCCGCCGCCGGGTCGGTTGGTGGTGGGCGATGCGTTGGGTCGGGGTCGGGGTCTGTGGCGTGACGCTCCGGCGGACGGCTTCGCCGCCGTGGTCGGCAACCCGCCGTTCCTGAGCCAGCTGGGTCGGGCGACCACCCGGTCGGCGGCGGCGGCCGAGCGCCTGCGTCGCCGTTACGGCGATGCCGTGCGGCCCTACACCGACGCCGCCTGGCTCTTCCTGCTCCTGGGCTGCGACCTGGTGCGTCCTGGTGGGGCGGTGACGATGGTGCAGCCCCTGTCGGTGGTCGCCGCCCGCGACGCCGCTGCTGTCCGCTCGGCCCTCACCGACCGAGCCGACCTGCGGGAGCTGTGGGTCGAGGACCGCTCCCGTCCCGCCTTCGCCGCCGCCGTCCAGGTGTGTGCGCCGTTGTTGTCCTCCCGGTCGGCGGTGTTGCCGATGGCCCCTCCGAACGGCGAGCGGGTGTGGGCGGACCGGCTTGCCGACGCCGTCGGGGCGCCGCGGGTGGTGTTGGACGAGGCGTTCTCGGGGCGGCTGGGGGAGCTGGCCGACGTCGCCGCCGGGTTCCGGGACGAGTACTACGGGCTGGTCCCGCTGGTGCGGGAGGCGAGCGACGGGAGCGACGGCAGCGTCGCCGGGGAGGCTCCGCTCGTCACGACGGGTGCGGTCGACTGGGGGCGCAGCGGGTGGGGCGAGCGTCCGGTCCGGTACGCCAAGCGGTCGTGGAAGGCGCCGGTGGTCGACCTGGCCGGGCTCGCGGGCCTCGATCCGGGTGTCTCGTCGACCCGGGCCGTCCGTCGTTGGATCGAGCGGACGTCGGGACCGAAGCTGCTGGTCGCCAACCAGACCCGGGTGGTGGAGCTGGCCGTCGACCGGGCAGGCGCGTGGGTGCCGTCGGTGCCGACGCTGGCCGTCGTGCCCTACGACCCCGGCGACCTGTGGCTGATCGCGGCGGCGGTCGGCTCACCGACGGCGACCGCCTGGTTGTGGCGCCGGGCGCCGGGCACCGCCCTCAGCCGTGACGCTCTGAAGATCGCACCGCGGGACCTGGCCGACCTGCCGCTGCCGTCCGACCGAGTTGCCTGGGAGGCGGCGGCTGCCGCGCTCGACGCCTACGTCGCCTGTCCCGCCGACGATGCCTTCGCGGCCTACGTCGAGGCGGCCGCGGCGGCCTACGGAGCACCGGCGGACCTGGTCGCCTGGTGGCGTGCCCGACTACCGCTGCGAATCGACTCGACTCCGCCCGCCTAGGTCCCACTAGTCTGGCCGCTGACATCAGGAGTGGCTCGCCGCCGTCAAGGTGAGCCCGGCAACCTGGTTCGGACAGCCAAGGTGCCTCCCGGTTCGCCGGGGATGCGGTTCCCCAGGAGGGGAGCAACCAATTGTCCGGGGGCTCACCCCAGGCGCCACAGCTGTCCGACCCGCGATCAGCGACCCACGACAGCGATGACCCCCACCACAGCCTCCCACCACCCCTCAACCCACCCACCCGACCCACCTCCCCGGTGTCGGCCCCACCCGGCGCGCCTGGGTCAGCTGGCCCGCCCGGTCCAGCCTGCCGGCGCGGCTGGGCGGGTTCGTCCGGTCCGGGTGGCTGGCGTGGGGGGATGTATGCCATGACCGAGCCGTTCGGATCGTTGCGGAGGGCCCATGCCAGCACGCTGCCGGTGACGGGGGCGTGGCGGCCGGGGGATCCGGTCGGTGCGCGGCGCTTCCTGGCGCTGGCGCCCGGGCGGCCGTTCGCCCTCGAGGGCGGTGGCCTGCTGCACGGCGGCGTCGTCGCCTACGAGACCTGGGGCACGCTGACCCCCGAGCGCGACAACGCCATCCTGGTGTGCCACGCGCTGACCGGCGACAGTCACGCCAGCGGCAACCTCGTGCCCGGCCATCCCACGCCGGGATGGTGGAACGGCTTCGTCGGGCCCGGCCAGGCGATCGACACGGACCGCTACTTCGTGGTGTGCGTCAACGTGATCGGCGGTGCCCAGGGCTCGACGGGTCCGGCGTCGCCCCATCCGGACGACGGGCGGCCGTGGGCCTCGCGCTTCCCCGTGGTGTCGATCCGGGACATGGTGCGGACCCAGGCCGCGGTGGCCGACCACCTGGGCATCGGTGTCTGGGCTGCCGTCGTCGGCGGGTCGATGGGCGGCATGCAGGCGCTGGAGTGGGGCGTGATGTACCCGGACCGGATGCGGTCGCTGATCGCGATCGCCACGGCCGCGGCGGCGAGCGCCCACCAGATCGGTTGGTGGAGCAGCGGGCGGCGGGCGATCCGTCTCGATCCCCGCTGGCGGGGCGGTGACTACTACGACGCCGAGCCGGGCGACGGTCCCCACGAGGGTCTGGGTACTGCCCGGATGATGTCGATGATGACCTTCCGCAGCGACGACGTCTTCAACGCCCGCTTCGGGCGGGAGGTGGTCGAGCCGATCGACGGCTTCACGTTGTGGCAGCGGTTCCAGGTGGAGCGCTACATCGAGTACCAGGGCGACAAGCTGGTGCGGCGCTTCGACGCCAACAGCTACCTGCTGCTGACCAAGGCGATGGACCTCCACGACCTGGCCCGGGGGCGGGGCGGCATGGTCGCGGCCTTCGCCCGGTTGCAGGCACCGCTCCTGGCGGTCGGGGTGAACAGCGACATCCTCTACCCGGCGCACCAGGCACGGGAGATCGCCGCGCTGGCCGGCGAGGCCGGCGTCCGTGCCGAGTACGTCGAGCTGGACAGCCCGCACGGACACGACGCGTTCCTGATCGAGTTGGCGGCGCTGGGCGACATCGTGACCAAGTTCCTGGCGAACACGGAGGAGGGGTGATGGGCGACAGCGAAGAGCAGGGGAGCACCATCGACGTCGGCGACGACGACGGCATGGACCCCTCGTGGCGCCTCGAGACGCGGGCCGTGCGGGCCGGCCGCGAGTGGAGCGGTGCCTCGTTGGCGCCGGTGCTGTTCCCGTCGACCACCTACGAGGTGGAGCACGTCGAGGAGCACGCCGTCATGGCCGGCCAGACTCGGCCGACCCACTACTACTCGCGCTTCGGCAGCCCGACCGTGCGCGACTTCGAGAGCGCGGTCGCGGCGTTGGAGGGGGCGGAGGCGGCGCTTGCCTTCGGCTCGGGCATGGCCGCGATCACGGCCGTGGTGCTGGGGCTCTGCTCGTCGGGCGACCACATCGTGGCGCAGCGTCAGGTGTTCTCGGCGACGTCGACCCTCTTCCTGGCCCACTGCCCCCGCTTCGGCATCGACGTCACGATCGTCGACGGCACCTCCACCGACGAGTTCGTCGCGGCTGTGCAGCCGGGACGCACCCAGGTGGTGTTCGTGGAGACGCCCGGCAACCCGGCGCTGTCGTTGACCGACATCGCCGCGGTGTCGGCGATCCCGGGACCGTTCACCGTGGTCGACTCGACCTTCGCGACGCCGGTGGTGCAACGACCGCTGGACCAGGGCGCCGACCTGGTGATGCATGCGGCGACGAAGGGGATCGCCGGCCACAACGACGCCCTGCTCGGCGTGCTCGCCGGCAGCCGGGAGCTGATCGACACAGTGTGGGCGTGGCATCTGGTGCAGGGTGGTCAGGCGTCGCCGTTCGACGCGTGGAACGGGTTGCGCGGCATCCGGACGTTGTCGGCACGGGTCCACCAGCAGTGCACCACCGCGCTGGCGTTGGCGGAGGCGTTGGAGGCCCACGACGCCGTGGCGTCCGTGAGCTACCCGGGCCTCGACTCCCATCCTCAGCGTGAGCTCGCCAAGCGCCAGATGGACCTGGGCGGCACGGTGCTCACGGTGGAGCTGGCGGGAGGCGGCGAGGCCGCACGCCGGTTCTGCGACGCCTGCCGGGTGGCCCGCATCGCGCTGTCGCTCGGAGGGCCCGAGACGCTGCTGACGCACCCGGCCACGATCGTCGGTCACCTGACGCCTGAGGAGCGGGTGGCGCTCGGGGTGGAGGACGGGATGGTCCGCATCTCGGTGGGGCTGGAACACGTGGACGACCTGCTCGCCGACGTGCAGCAGGCGCTCGCCTCGGTCTAGGCCCGGCTGGGTGCGTGGGGTCGCCTACCATCGCCCCGGTGCGCGACCGTAAACTGCCGCCCACATGACCGAGGGCACATCGTCGAGGGCGGGCTCGCAACAACACATCGTGCGGCGTGCTCTGGCCCTCGCCAGCTCGTTGCTTCTCGTGTCGGCTTGGCTCGGGTCGTCGTTCGTCGCTCCCGCCGAGGCCGAGCCATCGACGGCGGCTGCACCTTTGGGGCCGGCGCAGCAGCCCTGCTTCTCCATACCGCCGGACTGCCCGACGACTACGACCTCGACCACGACGACCACGACCCGGCCGCAGCCGACTCCGACCCCGACGCCTCAACCCACCCCGGAGCCCACGCCCACGCCGACGCCGGAGCCCACGGCCGAGCCGACGCCGCCGCCGGAGGAAGAAGAGCCCACCCCGGAGCCTGAAGAGGAGCCGGAGGAGGTCGTCGAGACCTCGGCGCCGGAACCCACGACCGGGCCGCTCGTGACGACGTTGAACCTGTTGAAGCGCGGCAACGGCGTCCCGGGATCGGAGACGGCGCAGGCGCCCACGGAGGAAGAGGTCGAAGCGACCGGCGCCAGCGACGAGGACCGGGTGATCTGGATGATCATCGCCGGCCTCGGCGCCGTGGCTCTGCTGGTGGCCCTCCTGACGTGGCGGTACTGGCTGCTGACCCGACCGGGCCTGGACCTGTCGGACGACGACCCCGACGACGGCGGCGGCTACGACGGCGGTGGCGGCTTCTACGGAGGACCGCCACCCCCGGCCGACCCGTACGCGACCGCCGCGGCGCCGCACGCCCCCGACGTGAACCCCGCGACCACCGGCATGCCCCCGGCGCCGGCCGCGGGTTGGCAGGACCCCCCGCCATCGCGCCAGCGGCCGCCACGGGGCGAGCGCTCGGCGCCTCCCGAGGGTGGCCGCGGCGACGGCGCCCGACGGGCCCGCCAACCTCGCGGACCCGAGCCCGACCCCTTCGTCCAGGAGGGCGGCCCGCCCAGTGGTGGGCAGCGCGGCCGGGGAGGACGTGGCCGGCGCGGGGCCGACCGGTTCGGTTGGGAAGAGGCTGGCGACGAGCCACCTCGCCAGCCTCCGCCCGGAAGAGGTGAGCCGGGGCCGCCTCGTCGGCGCCCCGACGGGCGAACCGTGCGCGACACCGACGCCTGGGGTCGCAACCAGCGGGGTTGACCGGGTCGTCAGGAACGCGCCGACACCCGGTGTACGGTGCGCCCCATGGGCGACTCGCTTGACGTCGAAGCCATGATCGGGCGCTACCGGGACCGCGCCCAGGCCGTGCGCAACCGCCCCCTCCCGCCCGTGGCGGGCGAGGAGCGCATGCGCTTCATCCGGCAGGCCGAGCTCGACTACCAGGACTTCGCCTTGATCGGCGATGCCGCGGCGGCGGTCGAGGACGGCTTCCTGGTGTTGCGCGTCGACCTGCGACCGCCTGACGCGCGGGACGCGTCTGAATCGCCGGCTGAGTGACATAGAGGTACGTTGACACGAACACATGTTCGTGTCAACGTACCTACGTGACCTTGACATGGCAGCCGTCGCTCCTCGACGCGATCGAACCTGACTTCGACCCGGCCTTCGCCTCCGCCGATCGCCGCGACCTCGGCAGCGGTGCCTGGCTCGAGGTCGTCCCCGGCTGGGTCGAGGGCGCCGATGCGCTGCTGGCGAAGGTCCTGTCGACGGCGTCGTGGAGCGAGCACGAGCGCCCGATGTACGACAAGGTCGTGGTCGAGCCCCGGCTCACCACCGGTCTCTGGTTCGACCCGCCGTCGCCGATCGGCGAGATGGCCGATGCCCTCACCGAACGGTTCGACCACGACCTCTGCAAGGTCTCGGCCAACCTCTATCGCGACGGGCGCGACAGCGTCGCCTGGCACGGCGACCGCGTGGGGCGCACTCGTGACGACACGGTCGTGGCGATCCTGTCGCTCGGCAGCGCCCGGCGCTTCCTGTTGCGCCCGGCTGCCGGTGGCGAGTCGCTCCGGCTGAACCCGGCGCCGGGCGACCTGGTGGTGCTCGGCGGCACCGCCCAGACCACCTGGCAGCACTCCATCCCCAAGGTGGCCCAGGCCGGTGCCCGGGTCAGCGTGATGTTCAGGGAGGCCTACTGAGCCGTGCCAGGCTGTCGGCGTGGAGAGCTCGACCGATGACGGCGACACAACCGAACGGCTGGCGAAGGCGATCGCGGCGATCGATGCAGCCAACGCCGACGACCCCTTCACGCTGGTCCTGGACGGCATCGAGCGGCCGAAGGAGCTCCTGCACGCCGAGCTGATGACCGAGTGGGTGCAACGCCTCGACCCGGCGGCGACACCGGAGCAGTTGATCGCGGCCCGTGCCCATCATCTGCGACGTTGGGCGTTGCCCCGTGAGGACTATCCCGAGGGTCGTGCGGGATACCTGCGCTGGCGCACCACGCTCAAGCGTCGGCACGCCGAGGAGGTCGGAACCATCCTCGAGGGGGTGGGCTACGGCCCCGAGTCGATCGAGCGGGTCCAGCGGATCGTCCGCAAAGAGGGCCTGGGTCGCGACCCTCAGGTCCAGGTGCACGAGGACGCTCTGTGCCTGGTGTTCCTGCAGACGCAGCTCGACGACGTGGCCGGTCAGCTCGGCGACGAGAAGTCGGTCGACGTGCTCCGGAAGACGGCTCGCAAGATGAGCGAGCAGGGTCTGGCCGCTGCCGCAGAGCTGCCGTACAGCCCCACCGGACGGCGGTTGCTGGAAGCCGCCCTCGCCGACGACACCTGAGCCGATCAGTGCCCGCCGCCGCGCATACCGTGGCGTTCGTACAGCTCGGGGCACTCCGCGAGGTGCACTAGCTTGATACGACCTCAAGGCCCTGCCGCCGCCGAGCAGCGCCTGGGCGCAGAATCCCATAACAGGAGGGCGCGGTGAGCGACCAGACACCCGACGACGCCAGTTGGAAGACGCCACCAACGGGCGACGAGGCGACCACGGGCGACTCGGACGATGCGCCGCCGCCGCCCCCGCCGCCGCCTCCTCCGGGTGCTGACACGCCCGCGCCTCCGCCGGAGGAGGGCGCCGTCCCGCCTCCGCCTCCGCCTCCTGTGTACTTCAACTCGGGGGACTTCCCCGCGGCGCCGAGCACCGCAGCCGCGGTCACCGGACCCGACTGGCAGACCGCGCTGCCGCCCCCGCCGCCTGGCGAAGCTGCCAGCGGTGAGTGGCAGGCGACGCCGCCTGCCACCGACGCGTGGAACCTCCCGGCGCCGCCACCTCCGCCCGAGGCTGCCCCGGTGAGCGGCTGGCCGACGGCGCCGCCTCCCGCAGAAGGCGGCGAGTCGTGGAGCACCCCGGCTGCACCCGAGCCCGGCGGCGCTCCAGCGGGCGGAGACTCGTGGAACGCTCCTGCTCCGCCCGCCCCCGGCTCGGCTGAGGCCGCGAGCGGCGACTCGTGGAACATCCCGCCGGCTGTTCCGGCCCCAGCTCCGACGGACGCGGCAAGCGGTGATTCGTGGAACGCTCCCGCTCCGGCTGCCCCAGCCGCAGGTTCGGTCGACACCCCCGTTCCCGCTCCTGCCAGCGGCGAGTCGTGGCCGACGCCGGTGCCGCCGGCTGACGCCGGTACCGCTGCGACGTGGCCCGGCGGTGACGCGGGCGCACCTGCTCCCGCGGCGCCGGAGGGTGTTCCGGCCGGCGACGTGCCCTGGCAGGTGCCGAACCCCACGCCGCCGTGGCCCACGTCGGGCCCCGAAGCCGCCGCCGCTGGCACCGTCGCCCCGCCGCCGGCGCCGCCCGGCCCCGGCTGGCCTGCGGCACCCGCACCCGGCGTGCCCGCCGGCTATCCGCCGCCCGCCCCGCCCTACGGAGCGCCACCGGCTCCTCCCGGCGTCCCGCCGTACGGGGCTCCGTCCCCGAGTCAGCCCGGCTACCCCGGCGGCCAGGTGATGGGCCCGCCTCCCGGTCCGCCGGTGTACGACCCCAACGGCGTGGGCCACACGGTCGGCCGGCTCGGTTCGGGGGCGAAGCGGGCCGGCAAGGTGTCGTTCGCGGTCCTCGGTGCGTTGCTCGAGGCCGAGGACGTCGTCGAGATCCTCGTGCAGGGCAAGCTCCGGGGCGTCCCCGGCGTCGCGGCGCTGGTCGGGTCGAAGCTGGTCTTCGTCAACGAGCGGTCGTGGAAGCCCGACGTCGTCGTGTTGCCCCTCACGCCCACGGTGCAGGTGCAGGGCTGGCAGGACGATCGCAGCGCCACGGTGCTGGTGGCCGACGGCGACCGTCAGGAGGTGGTCGAGCGGATCCCCGACCGGCTCCTCGCCGTCGAGTTCGCCCAGCGTGTGCGGGATCGGGTGGTCGCGATCGCCGCCCAGCCGGCTGCCGAGTAGCTCGATCCGGGAGGGTCCCGGCCGATCGGTGTACCTGACCCGGCCGGGACTCTTGCTAAGGTGAGCGGCTCACGCGGACGTGGCTCAGCTGGTAGAGCATCACCTTGCCAAGGTGAGGGTCGCGGGTTCGAATCCCGTCGTCCGCTCCACATCGCAGAGGCCCCGGGCTCTGGTCCGGGGCCTTCTCGCGTCCGGCCAGGGATGACGGAACCCGCCGGTCGGTCGTCGGTCGTCAGGCGTCGAAGCGGTCGCCGGGGCTCACGTCGGGCGCCCCGGACGGCGAGGCCGTGCGCGACGGCCGCCCCGATCGTGAGGAGGGCGCCGCAGATCCGGGGTCCGACGGTGCCGCCACGACCACGGCGGCAACATGCCGGGCGGGGGAGGAGGCATCGGCGGCCACGGTGCCGGCCCCGGTGGCGGTGGCCCGGGGTAGGCGCCCGGACCTGGGCGGGAGTCTGGGTTGCGGACTGAGGCAAGGATATGGTTGCCTAAGGCTATGAGTAGCGACGAGGGGCTCGTGGCGGCGGTGCGGTCGTTCAGCCGGAGCTACACCAGCTGGATCGGGGCGCTCGACGAGGGGCTGCTCGACACGCCCTACTCCCTCACGGAGTCACGGGTGCTGTTCGAGCTGGCGCAGCGGGAGGCCACCGACGTCACGGCTCTGCGCCGCACGATCGGGGTCGACGGCGGCTACCTCAGCCGCATCCTCGCCCGCTTCGCCGCCGACGCCCTGATCGCCCGCTCGCGCTCCGAGGCCGACGGGCGCCGTCAGGTCGTCCGCCTCACCGACCAGGGCCGCGCCGCCGCCGAGATGCTCGACCGTCGCTCCCGACAACAGCTCGAGGGCCTGCTCGCCGCCTTCGACGACCAGCAGCAGCGCCAACTCACCACCGCGATGGCCACCGTCGAGCAGATCCTGGCCGGCGGTCGCCCCGACGCCGTCACCCTCCGCCCGATGGGGTCCGGCGACTACGGCTGGGTGGTCCAGCGTCACGGTCTCCTCTACGCCGGCGAGTACCGCTGGAACGAGAGCTTCGAGGCCCTGGTCGCCCGGGTCGTGGCCGACTACGTCGACCAGCGCCACCACGACCCCAAGCGCGTCGCCGCCTGGGTCGCCGAGGTGGACGGCAAGCCCGTCGGCTCGATCTTCTGCATGCGCAAGGACGAGCGGACGGCCCAGCTGCGCCTGCTGCTGGTCGAGCCGACTGCCCGGGGCCTCGGCGTCGGCCGCCGCCTGGTGGACGAGTGCATCCGGTTCGCCCGCGACACCGGCGACGAGACGCTGGTGCTGTGGACCAACGACGTGCTGGTCGAAGCCCGCCGGATCTACGAGCGGGCCGGCTTCACCCTCGTCGACGAGGAGCCGCACCACAGCTTCGGCCACGACCTGGTCGGCCAGAACTGGACCCTGCCGCTCGCCACCTGAGCGCCCTCAACCCTCAACCTCAACCCTCAACCTCAACTCTCAACCTGGCAGGTGGGAGCGGTCGTTCCACAGGGTGATCGACGGGATCTGGTGCTCCCAACCCAACACGCAGATCGAGGCGGGGCCCAACGTCACATGGGCGCCGAAGGCAGGGGCCAGGCCCAGCCAGCGGGCGGTGAACACCCGCAGCAGGTGACCGTGGGCGAACACCGCCGCCCGCCCGGGGACACCATCCCGGATCTCCGCGATCACCCGGTCGACCCGGGCGGCCACCTCGTCGGCCGTCTCGCCGCCGAGCACGCCGTCGGACCACAGCAGCCACCCCGGCCGCTCCACCCGGATCTCCGCGGTGGTGAGCCCCTCGTAGGCGCCGTAGTCCCACTCCCGCAGGTCGTCGCGCACCTCGGCGTTGCCACCGAGCCCCGCCAGCCGGCACGTCTCGGCCGCCCGGGCCAACGGGCTGGTCAGCACCAGGTCGAACGTCGCTCCGGCCAGCCGCTTGCCCAGCGCCAGCGCCTCCTGCCGCCCGGCGTCGGTCAACGGCACGTCGGTGTTGCCGGTGTGGCGCCGGGAGAGCGTCCATTCCGTCTCGCCGTGGCGGACGAGCGTCACCGAGGGGTGGTGCGTGCCGGGCATCCGAGAATGATGCCCGGGCCCGAGCAGACCCGCGCGTATCGTCCAACGAAATGAGAGCCGTGGTGCAGAGGGTCGAGCGGGCGAGCGTCACCGTCGACGGCGAGGTGGTCGGCGCCATCGGGCCCGGGCTGCTGGCCTTCGTGGGCGTCACGCACGACGACGACGCCACCCACGCCCGCAAGCTGGCCGGCAAGATCGCCCACCTCCGGGTGTTCGACGACGAGGCCGGTGTCATGAACCGGTCGCTGCGAGACACGGCCGGCGGGGTGCTGGTGGTCAGCCAGTTCACCCTCTACGGCGACACCAGCCGGGGCCGCCGTCCGTCGTGGGTCGAGGCGGCCCGACCGGAACAGGCCGAGCCGCTGGTCGAGGCGGTGGTCCAGGAGCTCCGGGCCCTTGGCGTCGCCACCGAGACCGGCGTGTTCCGCGCCGACATGTCGGTCGAGCTCGTGAACGACGGACCGGTGACACTTCTCCTCGAAACGTGACGGTGCGCTCACGCGACGGGCTGACGGCCAACTAGGTTGGAGCGCATGGGGCCGCCCGTCGGCGGAGGGCATGTGAGAGACGTGACGCAACAGGATCTCGAGCGGGAGGTCGGCATTCGCCGCCGGCTGATGGACGCGGCGAAGCACGTCTTCCTCGAGGACGGGCCCCGTGACGCCGACCTCGCGAAGATCGCCGAGCGTGCCGACGTCGAGCTCGACACCCTGCTGGCGCTGTACCCCGACCGCTACGACCTCATGACCAAGCTGGTCACCCGGCTGTACACGTCGGCCTTCCCCTTCGAGGGCGGTTGGCGGCACCGCAGCGGCCTGGCGGCGTTCCTGCGGGCCTACCTGCACCGCCAGCAGCGGCCGGAGGTGCGCCTCGTGTGGCACATCGGCGACCTGCTGGCGCCCCGCCACCCGGACCGCGTCGACGCCGCCTACTGGCACCTGGCCGGGGAGCTGGAGCTGCGCCTCCTCGATGCGGGGCTGGCCGACGACACGGCCCACGAGTGCTCCCTGGTGCTGACCCCGGCGCTGATGCTGGTGGCCCGCCGCGCCGCGTTCGACCTGACGACGCAGGCCGAGCTGCGCGACTTCGTGGCGGCGGCGTGCCGGCTGGTGCAGAGCGCCGGCGCTCCGAAGACCCCGTAGGCGAGGGGCGTCCGGGCGCCGGCGCGCCTGCGGGCATCACGAGTCGCAGGTCGTGGGCGACCTCGACGTCGCTGACCCTGTGGGTACCGGTGCGCGACGGCACTCGGATTTTGCGTCCGTGGCCTAGTATCTGACACTGCGTCAGAAACCAGACGACGAGCCAGAGGAGGGGCCATGGCCGGAACGGTGCGGCTGGAGGTCGACGGCCCGATCGCCACGATCACCAACGACAACCCCGAGAAGCACAACGCCTTCGACGACACCATGGACGCCCAGCTCTTCGCCGTCGTGGCCGAGCTGTGCGAGCGGCCCGACGTCCGGGCGGTGGTGTGGCGGGGCGAGGGGAAGTCGTTCTCCTCGGGCCGAGATGTCGGTTCGATCGGCAACCTCAAGGTCGACCTGACCCACCACGAGCTGATGCGCCGGGCCCACCACGCCATCCAGCGGCTCTGGGAGCTGGACGCCCCGGTGATCGTGGCCTGCAAGGGCTGGGTGATGGGCGGCTCGTTCCAGCGAGCGCTGCTGTGCGACGTGCGCATCGCCGCCGAGGGCACCCGCTTCCGCCTCCCCGAGCTGGGCCACGGCGTGATCCCCGACACCGGCGGCGTCGGCGTCCTCTACGAGATGTGCGGGCACGGGGTCGTGAGCGACTTGGTGCTCACCGGGCGGGTGATGGAGGCCGACGAGGCGCTGGGGCACGGCATCGTCAGCCGTGTCGTGCCGGCGGACGACCTCGACGCCACCGCCCGCGAGATGGCCGAGCGGATCGCCGCGGCGCCGGCGGTGAGCGTGAAGATGGCTCGGGCGGTGATCCGGCATCTGGCCGAGCCGCAGATCCGCACGTCGATGGACGACGAGATGATCTACCAGACGTTCGTCAACCGCAGCGACGACTTCGCCGAGCTCAAGGCCGCCCGCACCGAGGGCCGCGAGCCCCGCTTCACCGGCTCATGAGCACCGACGACCGGGACCCCCACGACGACCGCGACGGCGACGGCGACCGTGGGCCGCTCATCGGGCTGCCGGCGCCGCCACCCGTCGGGGCGTCGGCGTTGCCGGCGGGGACGTTCGACGGCACGGTGGTGGTGGTGACCGGAGGTGGGACCGGGCTCGGCAAGGCCATCGCGCTGGAGTTCGGCCGCCTCGGCGCCCGGCTGGTGATCGCCAGCCGCAAGGAGGAGCACCTCGCCGCCGGCCGAGAAGCGCTGCAGGACCTGGGCGCGGACGTCGTCACCCAGCGCTGCGACATCCGTGAGGCCGACGACGTCGCTGCCCTCTTCGACGCCGCCGAGCAGGCCTTCGGGCTCCCTGGGGTGCTGGTCAACAACGCCGCGGCCAACTTCCCGGTGCCCGCCGAGGACATGTCGCCCAACGCCTGGCGCACGGTGGTCGACATCACGCTCACCGGCACCTTCCTGTGCAGCCGTGAGTTCGGCCGCCGCCACCTCGCGGCCCGGACCCCGGGCTCGATCGTGAACATCGCCGCCAGCTACGCCTGGACCGGGGGCCCCGGTTTCGCCCACAGCGCCGCCGCCAAGGCCGGGGTGAAGAACCTCACCGAGACGCTGGCCGTCGAGTGGGGCCCCTACGGCATCCAGGTGAACGCCCTGGTGCCGGGCCTGTTCCCCCACGAGGACATGACCGCCGACATCCAGGCCAACCTCGACGGCAGCACCGCGGCGAGCGACCACGACGCCCGGCAGCCGGCGCTGCGGGTCGGGCACCGCCAGGAGCTCGGCTGGGCGGCGACGTTCCTGGCCTCGCCGTACGCCCGGTTCGTCTCCGGCCACACCCTGGTGGTCGACGGCGCCAACTGGCAGCGCCGTGCGCTCGCCAACCCGCCGGTCGTCGCGGTCCGCGAGCAGATGGGCCGACCACCCTTCGGCGAGTCCGGTTAGCGAGCGCCACTCCCGGTCGGGCGGCGGTGCGGTTAGCGGGCGCGGGCCGCGATGCGGCGCAGCGGCGGCAGGGTCGGTGGGGGCTGCTGGCGGGGCGGGAGCTCGGCGAGCAGGTGCTCCGTGATGTGGGCGATCTGGTGGACGGCCTTCTCGAACGCGGCCTCGGTGTGCGCCGACGTCTTCTGCACGCCGCTCACCTTGCGCACGAACTGCCGCGCGGCCGCCTCGACCTCCTCACTGGTCGCCGACGGCTCCAGGCCTCGCAGGGTCGTGATGTTCCGGCACATGGACGCCAGGCTAGCGATGGGTCTGCCGGGGGAGGGCGGGCCATCTATGCTCCTCCGGGCGTTTGGGGGGCCTCCCGATCGCCGCCGCGCACCACGACGACGCCACTCGGGGAGAGGTTGGTCCATGGCCAGCTCCACAACGGTCGAGACGAACGGCTCGGGCGCCACGCGCTCCGGGCGGGGCTACCACCTCGAGATCCTGCTGGTGAGCTTCGCCGCCCTGCTGCTGGAGATCAGCTACACCCGGATCGTCTCGTTCAAGCTCTTCTACTACTACACGTACCTGGTGATCGGCCTGGCGCTCCTGGGCATCGGCGCCGGCGGCGTGCTGGTGGCGGTGTCGGGTCGGCTCAAGCGGGCCAGCACCGACGCCATCCTCCTGTGGGGCCTGCTGGTGGGCGCGGCGAGCGTCGGCGTGGGCTACGTGGTGATCGCCAAGCTGCCGATCGCCACCAACGACATCTGGGACTACGGCACCGGCTCGTCGTTCGAGAACCTCGGCAAGCTGCTGGTGATCTGCCTGATGCTGTTCGCGTCGTTCGTGGCGGTGGGCGTGATGATCGCCACGCTGTTCGGCCGGCGCTCCGACGACATCGGCCGCCTCTACTTCGCCGACCTCCTGGGCGCCGGCGTGGCCTGCGGCATCGTGGTGTTCCTGGCCGGGTGGATCGGCCCGCCGGCGATCATCTTCCTGGCCGGCGCGACGTTGGCGGCCGCCGGCCTGTGGACCGCGGCCCGGTTGGTCCTGGCCGCCCGGCCGTCCGGAGCCGCGGGGCCCAACGCGGGCGTGGCTCTGGGAGCGGTGCTCGTGCTGGTGATGCTCGGCGGCGTGGTGTTCCACAGCCGGCTGCCCGACCCGACGGTCGACTCCAGCAAGCCCGAGCGCCTCGGCATCCTCAGCAAGGACTGGAGCCCGGTGTTCCGGGTGGACGTCACCGACTGGGACGACCGCCACCTGCTCTACCACGACGGCCTGCTGGGCTCGAACATCTACCGCTTCGACGACGACATCGAGACCACCGGCGAGCGGCTCCACTTCGACACCAACGACCGCCGCCTGCCGTTCGAGGTCCTGCAGGCGCCGCCCGACGACGTGATGATCATCGGCGCCGCCGGCGGCCACGAGATCCTCGCCTCGCTCTACTTCGACGCCGCCCACATCGACGCGATCGAGCTGAACCCGGTCACCCACTCGCTGGTCACCGGCAGGTTCGCCGACTACGCCGGCAACATCGCCGACGACCCGAAGGTCAACTACGTCAACGGCGACGGTCGCTCGTTCCTGGCCCGCAGCGACAGCAAGTACGACCTGGTGTGGTATCCGGCGCCCGACAGCTACTCGGCGTCGAACGCCGCCAGCGCCGGGGCGTTCGTGCTGTCGGAGAGCTACCTCTACACCAGCGAGACGATCGTCGAGAGCCTCGAGCACCTCACCGACGACGGGATCCTGGCGGCGCAGTTCGGCGAGTTCAACTACGCCGAGAAGTCGAACCGCACCACCCGCTACGTCAGCACCGTGCGCCACGCCCTCGACGAGCTGGGCATCGACGACCCGTCGGGACACGTGCTGGTGGCGACGCAGGACAACGTCGGCGCGAGCGTGGCGTCGACCGTGCTGGTGAAGCGCACGCCGTTCACCCAGGCCGAGATCGACCGCTTCGGCGGCATGGCGGCGCAGTTCACCGCCGACGCCCCGGCCGACCCGGAGACCGGGGGCAAGCCGCAGACGACCGTGCAGTACGCGCCCGGTGGCGGCGCCGACGCCAACCTGAACAGCGTGCTCACCCTGTCCGACGACGACCTGGCGCAGTGGTACGACGACTACGCCTACGACGTCACGCCCATCACCGACGACGGGCCGTTCTTCTGGCACTTCGCCCGCTTCGGCGACGTCGTCCGCAACATCGGCGACCCGATCGACATCTGGGACACCGAGGACGCCACCGGCGAGCGCGTCCTGCTGCTCCTGCTCGTGATCGCCGGGGTCTTCGCCGCGGTGTTCCTGCTGCTGCCGTTCCTGGCGATGAAGGACACCTGGCGGGCGCTGCCCCGGAAGGGCACCTCGGCGGTGTACTTCGTCGCGCTGGGCCTGGGCTTCATGTTCTTCGAGGTGACGCTGATCCAGCGCCTCATCCTGTTCCTCGGCTACCCGACCTACTCGCTGACGGTGACGCTGGCGTCGATCCTGCTGTTCACCGGCGTGGGCGCCTACCTCACCGAGCGTTACAAGCAGCGCACCGACCTGGCGTTGAAGGTGCTGCTGCCCGCGATCGTGGTGCTGACGGTCGGTTACCTGTACGGCCTGCCGGCGCTGACGGACGGGCTGCTGGGCTGGCCGCTGGCGCCCCGTGTGCTGGTGGCGTTCCTGGTGCTGGCGCCGCTGGGGCTGTGCCTGGGGGCGTTCATGCCGCTCGGGCTGGGCGCCGTGGCCGGGCTCACCGAGCACAAGAGCGAGTACGTGGCCTGGGGCTGGGCGGTGAACGGCTTCGCCTCGGTGATCGGCTCCGTGGTCACGACGCTGGCCGCGATGATGTTCGGCTTCCGAATTGTGCTGATCGCAGGCCTTTTGGTCTATGTTGTCGCCCTCGCCGCACTGCGGAGCCTGACCCGGACGAGTCCGGAGACGGCTGGCGGCGAGACAGCGGGAACTGAAGAGAACGACGAGGCTGCGGACCCGGTGACGATCGTCCCGGTGGGCGGCTGAGCCGCAGCCCGAGGCGTCCCCGGCACCTGACCGCCTCTAGGTGCCGGGACGACGAAGCGGGGAGGCCCTCGGGCCTCCCCGCTTCACCAAACGTCGGAAAAGATCCGTCTCGGTCTGCTGCTACCAGGCGGGACCACCCCTGGCAACCGAAGCGACGGTGGCTGGATGAACTCCACCGGTGGTCCGACTGCCGCCTCAGCGGCCAGCCACCTCCAGGGTCCCCGATTTACCGTCATTCATGTGTTGGACCACCTCCCTTCTCTGGTGCGAGCACGCTATCAACGCCCCCCAGCGGATGCAGTCGGTTTTCCGGTGGGGGCGGGACGAGGGTCGTATGATGCGCGCCGCTCGGCCGCGTTTCGTAGCGGGACGAGCACCAACGCGGTCGTCGGATCGCGACGACCGTGCCGAACGGAGGAGGGGCCGTTGGAGGCACTGAAGAAGAACACGGTCGGCTATGCCATCGCCGCGCTCGGGGCGCTCGTCGCCCTCGCCGGCGGTCTGGCCGACACGCTGGGGATCGGCGCCGAGGGCGCCGACGGACTGGGGGGCAAGCAGCTCGCGCTGCTGCTGGTGGGTCTGGTGATCATCGCGGCCGGCCTGGCCGTGGTGTTCCTCGCAGGTCAGGAGGGCGAGTCCGGCGAGACGACGAGCGCGGCCACGGCTGCCGACGTCGTCGCCGACGAGCCTGACGACACGCTGGAGACGGAGAGCGAGACGGAGTCGGCGGACGCCGACTGAATCGGGGACCTTGGGCAGATCCGACCCGTTTCGGGCCCGATCTGCCCAAGCCTCGGAGCGGCCGACGAGCTCCTACGAGACCTGGGAGCGGCCGCGGCTGGTGACGAGAGCCCGGCGGGCCTCGATCTCGGCCGGGTCGACCTGGTCGTTGCGCCACTCCTTGGCCGCCGCGGTCTCGAGGTCCCAGGCCTCGGCGTCGGTGGCGTAGGCGGCCTCGGCATAGGTCCGCAGGATGCGCCGGGCGGAGACCTGGTCGTTCGACACCACGTCGGCCGCCAGCTTCCGGCAGAACGGCAGCAGGTCGTCGTGCGGCACCACGTGGTTGACCAGGCCCCAGGCGAGCGCGGTGGCGGCGTCGAGGAAGTTGCCGGTGAGCGACATCTCCCGCGCCCGGCGCACCCCGACCGCCTGCGGCAGCAGCACGGTCAGGCCCCAGTCCGGCATGATCCCGACGCGGGCGTGGGTGTCGGCGAAGCTGGCCCGCTCGGAGGCGACGAGCAGGTCGCAGCGCAGCGCCACCTCGAACCCGCCGGTGATGGCCGGCCCGTTCACCGCCCCGATCACCGGCTTCGACATCGCCGGGAACGGGCCCCGGTCGGCCGGGCGACGCGGCGTGTCGACCGGCAGGGCCTCCTGGCCGGCGGTCGGCGAGCTGCCCAGCTCCTTGAGGTCGAGGCCGGCACAGAAGGCCGGGTCGCTGCCGGTGAGGATCACCACGTCGACGGCGTCGTCGGTGTCGAGCGTCCGCAGTCCCTCGTTCAGGGCGCGCCGCAGGTCACGGTTCAGCGCGTTGCGGGAGCGGGGTCGGTTGAGGGTCACCGTGGCCACCCGGTCGGCGACCTCCACCAGCAGCACGTCGTCGTCCGTCATGGCCGACACCCTAAGCCCGGGGTGCCCGGGAACTTCCGCTGGACTTATGTTCCTGGGAGTAAGGTGCTTGCACGCGGTCTGCAAGCACAGGATCCGGGGGGTTTCTGGGATGACTACCAACGACGGCACCGTCGGTCGGTACTTGGGTTGGTTCCTCGTCGCGCTCTCTCTGGGCGCAGGCGTGATCCACTTCGCCCACGCGGGCGAGCACTTCGACCTCACCTGGTACCACGGCACGTTCTTCGCCGTGGTCGCCTGGCTGCAGCTGAGCTGGGCGGCCGCCGTGATCGTGCGGCCTACCCGGAACCTGCTGCTGGTGGGCGTGCTGGGCAACGTCGTGGTGATCGGGACGTGGGTCGTCTCGCGCACCACCGGCATGCCCTTCGGCCCCGGGAAGAACGTGGCCGAGGACATCGCCCTGTCCGATGCCCTGGCAACCGGCTTCGAGGCCGGGATCGTGCTGGTGGCGCTGGTCGTGCTGCTGAAGCCCGCGCTGGCCCAGCAGTCGCTGCGCCCGGCGCTCGGGCTGGGCGGCTTCGGCATCGCCGGCACGGCCGTGGCGATCGTGTCGACGATCGCGCTCACGCCCTCGTTCGCCGCCGAGCACTCGCACGGCGAGGCCGACGGCCACGGGGCCGCAGCCGACGCAAGTGGCCACGACCACGCCGCCATGGAGGGCACGGCAGCCGCGGAGGGCACGGAGCACGTCGAGGGCCACACCGACGTGATGATCATGGCGGACGGCACGTCGGCCTGCGAGCAGGCGGGGGTGTCCAGCGAGGGCAACTCGGGTCACGGCCACCGGGGACCGGTCGCCGTGACGCCGCTCACCGCCGAGCAGCGCGTCGAGTTCCGGGCGCAGGTCGAGCAGTCCGAGGTCCCGGTCCAGAAGTACGCGACCGTGAAGGATGCCGAGGCTGCCGGCTGGCGCCGCATCACCCCCTACGTGCCCTGCATCGCCGCCCACTACATCAACAACGACGCGCTGCGGAACCCGTTCGACCCGACCGAGCCCGAGATCCTGCTCTACGACGGCACCGACCCCGACAGTCAGATCGTGGGCCTGAGCTACCTGCAGTTCTCCGACGGGCCGCCCGAGGGCTTCGTGGGCGAGAACGACCCATGGCACGTCCACGAGTCGCTCTGCATCGGGGCCGGCGGCGTGCTCGGGGACACCAGCACCACCGACGAGGACTGCGCCGAGCGGGGTGGCCGCAACATCCCGCTGGGGAACCTCTGGATGACCCACATGTGGAACGTCCCGGGCTGGGACAGCTACTGGGGCCTCTTCAGCTCCGAGCACCCCGACCTGGGCGGCTCCATGGGCAACATCAACGGTTGACGGGTCAGCGCCCGAGGCGTCGCTTCACCTGACCGGCGACCTGGCGCGCCGACCGCGTCCGGCGGGGCGGCGTGGCCAGGTCCTCCAGGTCGGCGTCGGTCAGCTCGACGGCTGCCGCGGCCACGTTCTCCTCCAGGTGGGGCACCGACTTGGTGCCCGGGATGGGCAGCACCTGCGGTGAGCGGGCCAGCAGCCAGGCCAGGCCGACCTGCATCGGGGTCGCGGAGTGGCGCTCGGCCACCTTGGCCAGCGCGGCGCCCCGGAGCCCGCGGCCGCCTACCGGCGCCCAGGGGATGAAGGCGAAGCCGAGCTCGTCGGCCAGGTCGACCACCGGGTCGGAGGAGCGGTCGTCGACGTTGTAGCGGTTCTGCACCGACACGATCGGCGTGAGCGCCGACGCCTGGCGGACCTCGTCGACGTCGACGTTGGACAGGCCGATGTGGCGGATCTTCCCCTCGGCCTGCAGCTCCACCAGGGTGCCGACGGAGTCCTCGAACGGCACCGCGGGGTCGGGCCGGTGGAACTGGTACAGATCGATCTGCTCGACGCCGAGGCGGCGGAGGCTGCCCTCGCAGGCCGCCCGGAGGTGCTCGGGGCGACCGTCGGGCCGCCAGAGGTTGGGCCCGTCGCGCAGGAGGCCGGCCTTGGTGGCGATCACCGGGCGGTCGGCCGAGCCGCCGTAGGCCTCGCCGATCAGCTCCTCGCTCACGTCGGGGCCGTACGAGTCGGCGGTGTCGACGAAGTCGACGCCCAGCTCGACGGCCCGGCGCAGCACGGCGACGGCGCCGTCACGGTCGGCCGGCGGGCCCCAGATGCCGTCGCCGGTGATGCGCATGGCGCCGTAGCCGAGGCGGTTGACGGTCAGGTCGTCGGCGAGCGTGATCGTGCCGGCGGCGCCGGCGGGGGAGAGGTCGGTCATGACGTCACATGTCCTGTCAGTCGGTTCAGGCGGGTCAGTCGGTGTCGTGGCGGGGCCGGCCGCGGGCGCGCTTGGTCTCGGACCGGTGGCGCTTGCCGGTGAGGCGACGCTCCCGGGCCCCGGCGCTGGGCTTGGTGGGGCGGCGGGGCCGCTCCTGGTGGAGGCCCTCGGCCAGGCGTCGCCGCAGCCGGTCGAGCGCCACGGCCCGGTTCCGGGTCTGCGAGCGCTCGTCGCCGGACGCCACCCGCACCACCGGGCCGACCCGGGCCAGCAGCCGGTTCCGCTGGCCCTCGGTGAGGCTCGGCGAGCCGGCGACGTCGAAGCTGGCCTCCACCCGGGTGCGCGCCCGGTTGGCGTGCTGGCCGCCGGGGCCGCCCGACACGTCGTAGCGCCAGTCGATCTCCGCGAGCGGGATCACGCACGTGGCGTCGACCCGCAGCACCTCCTCCATCGGGACAGCATGCCCGACGCGGCGGCGTGACCGGTCAGGGGATGGTGGTGGTGCCGCCGCCGAGCAGGGGGCCCAGCAGGCCGCCGGTGAGGTCCTCGACGGCGCCCAGCACCTCGACCGTCTTCACGTCGATCACCTTGTCGCCCTGGCGCAGCGTGATCGTGGCCCCCGCGTCCTGGCCGGCGGTGTCGAGCACCAGGCCGATGTCGGCGTCGGTGAGGTCGTCGAGCGCACACGACACCTCCTGGCCGCCGTTGAGGAGGTCGCAGATCTCGGGCAGGCCGACATCGAGAGCGGTCGCCCCGGTGCCCAGCTTGACCGAGAGGCTGAGGTCGAGCACCTCGAGGTCGACGTCGGCGATGGTGGTGCCGGTGTCGGCCGCCTCGTCGCCGGCGCCGACGCCGATGGTCAGCTCGCTGCGGTCCTCGCCGGGGCTGCAGAGGGCGTCGACGTCGAGGTCGATGTCGGGTGCGGCGTCGCCGAGCGCGTTCAGCGCCGGCACGTCGACGTCGAGGCTCGCCAGCGGCGACTTGGCGTCGTCGGTCGCGGCGTCTTCGGCGGTGTCGGCGTCGCCCTCAGCGCCTTCGTCGTCGGTCGACACCTCGGGGCAGGGCTGCTCCTGGCGCGCTGCGGCGACCGAGGGCGGCGGGCTCGCCGGGGGGGCCGTGGTCGTGGGGGCGACGGTGGTGTCGGGGGAGACCTCGGGGTTCTGGGTGAGCATCGCCACCTCGGGGGTCTTGTCCTCCCCGGCGACGTAGGCGCCCAGCCCGGCCAGGCCGACCAGCAGGCCGGTGGCCGCGGCCAGTCCGCCGGCGGCGGTGCCGGCCTCCTTGAACCAGGCCAGCGTGCCGAGGGTGCGGCGGGCGAGGTGGGCACCGGTCTCGGCGGCCGCGGTGAGCGCACCCCCGCCTCCGGCACTTGCGGCCCCGGCAGCCCCGGCGGCGCCCGCCGTGGCGGCACCGACCTTGGCGGCGATGAGCGAGGCGGGGAACAGCGGCACCACCGACCGCACCAGCAGCGAGTTGACCTCGTTGAGCTCCACCACCAGGTTCTGGCAGGAGGGGCAGTGGTCGAGGTGGCGCTGGGTGGCGGCCCGCTCGCGGCGGCTCTGTCCCTCGCGCACGTAGGCGCCGAGGAGCGACCGGTGGGGCTCGCACTGTGGCCGGGCCCACGTCTGCAGGTGCGCCTGGAGGAACGCCTGGCGCAGCTGCTCCCGGGCCCGGTAGGCCAGCGCGGAGACGGCGTTGGCCGAGACGCCCAGCAGCGGCGCCAGCTCGCGGGGGTGCCGGCCCTCGACGGCCGTGTACCACAGCACCGCCTGCCAGCGGTCGGGGAGCGACTCGAAGGCCTTGGTGATCAGCTCCCGGTCCTCGGTGTCGAGCGGTGGCTCGCTGGCGGCCGCGGCGACGGCTTCGGGGACGTCCTCCAGGCTCTCGTCCTTGGGGCGCTCGGAGTGGTCGGCCGCCAGCCGCCGCATCGTCACCAGGAGGTAGGCGCGGAACGCGTCGGTGGGGCCGCTACCGCGGCGCACCGCGGCGAAGACCTTCTCGAACGCCTCGTTGACCAGATCGTCGGGGTCGCCTGGACACCGGTACGTCAGCGCCACCCGCCGGGCGACCGCCCGGTGACGCACGAAAAGCTCAGTGAACGCCGCCTCGTCGCCCCTGCGAACCTGCTCGAGTAGCTCCACGTCAGATAGTGCTGTGATCGCCGTGACGCTAGCCACGTGAGGTTTCGGTGCAAGAGGGTTGGGCGTTCTTTTGCGGGACGACGCAGAATTGCGGCATGGGGGAACGATGGGGTTCGTGGATGGTGTGTGCCGCGCTGACGGTGGCGGTGGCGGCGTGCTCGTCCGACGACGGCGACACGGCGGACAGCGACGACGCGGACCGTGCGACGCCGGCGGAGGTGGCGCCCGCGCCGTCGGCCGGCTGCGGGGATGCCGACGCCGTCACGGGTGAGGGGAAGGTCACGCTCCAGTCCGGTGGCGTCGAACGCTGGTACCTCCGGCACGTGCCGCCGGCCCACGACGGGTCCACCCCGGTGCCGGTGGTGGTCGACCTCCACGGCTACACCGAGGGCGCCGACGTCCACGCCGTCCACTCGCAGCTGGGGCCGTTCGGCGACGAGCAGGGTTTCATGACCCTCACACCCCAGGGCGCCGGGGTCGTGCCCATGTGGCAGGCGGCGCCGGGCTCGGACGATGTCGCCTTCGTCGGCGACATGCTCGACCAGGTGGAGTCCGACCTGTGCGTCGACACGGCGCGGGTGTTCGTCACCGGGCTGTCGAACGGGGCGATGATGACGTCGGTGCTGGCCTGCGACCTGGCCGACCGCTTCGCCGCCGCGGCACCGGTCGCCGGGGTCACCGCCGTCGCCGACTGCGACCCGGCCCGCCCGGTGCCGGTGGTCGCCTTCCACGGCACCGAGGATCCGTTCCTCGACTACGACGGCGGCTTCGGCCCCGGCGTCGCCAACCTCCCGACACCCGACGGCGAGGGCACCCTGGGGGAGACCCCGCCACCGGAGACCGACGCGGTGTCCGTGCCGGACGTCCTCGCGGCGTGGGCCGACCGCAACGGCTGCGAGGCGGGGGAGGAGCCGACCCGGGAGTCGATCGCCGAGGACGTCACGCTCCTGGCGTCCGACTGCCCCGAGGGCGCTGAGGTGCAGCTCTACCGCGTCGAGGGCGGCGGCCACACCTGGCCCGGCGCCGAGATGCTGAGGGGCGCCACCGACGTCGTCGGCCTCACCACCTTCTCGATCTCCGCCAACCAGGTCATGTGGGACTTCTTCGCCGCCCACCCGCTCCCTACGCCGCCAGAGCGGAGCCCATGAGGTCGAGGAAGTTGTCGCTGTAGAAGCGGCGGCGGACGTCGTCCGGGGCGTCGCCGAGGGAGGCCTCGAAGCGCTCGATGGGACGGCGGCCGCCCTCGACGTGGGGGTAGTCCGACGAGAACAGGCACACCTCGGGGCCGGCCTGGGCGATGATCCAGCCCACGTCCTCGGTGGGGTAGGGGGTGAACCGGACCTGCCGGCGCACGTACTCGGACGGGCGCAGCGACAGCGCCTGCAGCCGCTCCTCGTGGCGGGCGAAGGCCTCGAACGCCGACTCCATCTGCCGCAGCCACGACGGCACCCAGATGGCGCCCTGCTCGATCACCCCGATGCGGAGCGAGGGGAACCGCTCCAGCACGCCGTCGAAGATCATCGTGGCCAGCGTCTGCGCCGGCGGGCCGGGGATGCCCATGTAGTCGACCGAGCGGAAGTTCTCCTCGCCGCCGTGGAAGTCGGCCGGGATCGGCAGGCCGTTGCGGAAGTAGTTGCCGTCGATCAGGTCGCCGGTGCCGCCGACGTGGAACACCACCGGGATCCCCGCCTCCGCCGCCCGGGCCCACACGGGGTCGAGGGCGATGTGGCTGGGGGAGTGCCCGGGCGGGCAGCCGGAGGCGACCAGCAGCGCCGCCGCCCCCTGCGCGATCGCCTCGTCGGCCATCGCCGCCGCCCGGTCGAAGTCGACCAGCGGCACGTAGCACGACGGCAGCAGCCGCTCGTCGACCGAGCAGAACTCGACCATCCCCCGGTTGTGCGCCCGGGCCGTGCCGTAGGCCAGGTCGACGTCGCCGGCGTGCTCCCAGTCGTGCAGGCGCCGGTTGTGGAAGGTGTTGAACACCAGCTGGCTGGAGAAGCCGAGCAGGTCGAGGGCCCGGGGCCGGTCGTCGGCCACGAACGCCCCGGTGGCGGCGAAGTTCTTCCGTTGCATGATCTGCGTGGCCTCGTCGGCCGTGTACTCCGGAGAGGCGTGCTTGCGGGCCAGGCGGTCGAACGCGGCGTCGAGGTCGCGCAGCTGCTCGGCGGGATCGCCGGTCTGTCGCAGCTCGTTGCCGCTCGTGTAGCGCAGCGGCGCGATGCGGTCGCGCAGCCCCGGGTCGGCGTGGTCACGGAGCCAGGTGGGTGTCTCCATGATGTGGGCGTCGGCGTCGTGGACCACCCGGCCGGCCTCGGCGTTGTACGGCATCGCTGTCCCCCTCTGCGCTGCACTCTTGATGCGAGCGTATTATGCGGCTCCCCCCTGTGAGGAGACCATGGCAACGTCGTCCACCAAGGAGCGCCTGATCGAGGCGGCCGAACGGCTCTTCGCCGAGCAGGGCATCGACGCGGTCAGCCTCCGGGAGATCAACCGGGCGTCGGGCGCTCGCAACGCCATCGCCGTGCAGTACCACTTCTCCGACCGGGCCGGTGTGGTGCGGGCGATCCTCGACAAGCACATGCCCGACGTCGAGTCCCGCCGGCACGCCATGCTCGACCAGTACGAGGCCGAGCGCGACGCCGAGCCGGACAGCGACGCCCGGGAGGCGCAGATCCGCACGCTGGCCGCGGCCCTGGTGCGCCCGCTGGCCGCCAAGCTGGCCGACGCCGACGGCGGCCCCGCCTTCCTCCAGATCTACGCCGACCTGCTCAACCGGCCGAACCCCCACATGACGCCGTCCGCGTTCGAGCCGGGGTCCGACAGCTTCCAGCGCTGGCGGCGGCTCGCCAAGCCGCTGGTCGACGAGACCGCGGTCCGCCTGCACCGGCGCTTCACCTCGCTGCTCCACGCCGCGGTGGAGCTGGGACGTCGGGCCCGCTCGGGCCCCCACCCCGACGACCGGCTGTTCACCAGCTGGCTGATCGACGTGGTGGCGGCGATCCTGGCCGCCCCGGTCTCCCCGGAGACCCGCCGCCTCACGGACGAGCGGGACCGTCGCGGCGGCGCTTAGCGCCTCGGGCGATCTCGGTGCCGAGGGCATCGAGGCGCTGCTCCCAGAAGCGGCGGAAGGGTGCCAGCCAGGCGTCGACGTCCTGCAGGGGAGCGGCCAGCAGCGAGTAGAGCCGGCGGGGGCCGTCGGCGCGCACGGTGACGAACCCGGCCTCCCGCAGCACCCGCAGATGCTGCGAGACGCCGGGCTGCGAGATCCCGAACTCGCGGCGGATGGCGTCGGTGATGTCGCCGGAGCTGCGCTCGTCGTCCACAAGCAGCTCCAGGACTCGTCGCCGCACGGGGTCGCCCAGGACGTCGAAGGCGTGCACTAACTCTCCGAGGGCTCCTCGCCCAGGTAGGCGGCGAGGGTGGCCGCGCCCTGGGCCCGGGCCGTGTCCTCGGGGACGCCGGCGGCGATGTCGGCCTCCGTCCAGGCCTCGCCGCTGCGGCGCATGAAGTCCCTGCCCTCCGGGGTCGCCAGCAGCTCGGCCTCGTCGGCCTTCGGCTGTTCGGGGTTGGCGATGTACCAGTCGAGG
>DATHJB010000160.1 GCA_035316325.1 Acidimicrobiales bacterium | reverse complement strand
CTTGTTGTTGTCGTTGCCGCCGCGGAGCTGGTCTCTGAGCTGTCCGCGGAGGTTGCGTTGGAGGCGTCGCTTGGCGCGGGCCTTGACGTTGGGCTTGGCCTTCTCGAGCTGCCCGCGGAGGCCCTTGGCGTCCTTCTTCAGCGGCGTCTTGGGCTGCTGCGGCCCGCCGGGGCCGCCACGGGCGGGGCCGCGGCTGCCCGGCCTGCCGGTGGGTGGCTTGGTGCCCGGGCGCCCCGCCCGCGCCGCCTGACCGGCGCCCCGGCCCGCCGACGCGGCGCCCCGACCGGCCGCGCCGGCACCTCGGGCGGCCCCCTGAGCCCCCTTGCCGGCAGCCTTCCCCGCCGCCTGGGCACCCTTCGCCGCACCCCGGCCGACGACCCGACCGGCCACGGCGCCCACCCGGGCGGTGGTCTGGGCGGCCACCTGCCCGGCCCGCTGGACCACGATCACCACGGCCTGGACCGCCATCGCTCACCCCCTTCCGAGTGCCCGTGGACCCCGATCAGGGCCAGTTCTCGCTCCGGCGCCCCATCCGCTCCGCGGTCCGCCGGTGGCCCCGCAGCGTCATGCGATGGCGCAGGCGCAGGGCCACGGCGTAGCCGGGGTTCTTCCAGTCGCTCACCCGCGGCATGCGCATCTCGGTGACGGTCCTGACGCTCGTCTCCTGACGGCCGGACGGGGCCGGCCCGGCCGCGCCGCCCGATCCTCCTCCGATCGTGGGAACGCCCCCGCCCCCGCCGCCGCCCCCGCCGCTCCCGGGCACGATCAGGCCCGAAGGGGTCCGGCCGGCCACGCCAGGCCCGCCGGTCCCGGGGACGATCGTCGGGCCCGACGGTGCTCCGCCCCCGCTCCCGCCGCCCCCTCGGGGGAACGGGCCCGGGTGCCGCACGTTGCCCATCGTCCGGCCGCCCACGTGACGGCCCATGTCGCGCATGTCGGCGCCGACGTTGCGCACCCCCTGGCCGGTGGCGCCCATCCCGCGGCCCACGGCCTGGCCGAAGCCGCTCCGCCCGAGGCGGCTGCTGGCCAGGCGGCCGGTACCGGCGCTGACCCCGCCGCGGATCCGCCCGCCGAGGCCCCGGGCACCGTTGGCGATGCCGCGCCCGGCACCGGCGAACGTACCGCCGACCGAGCGTCCCACGTTGGCGGCGCCCTGGCCGACCCGGCTGCTGGCGACGGCCCTGCCGGTGCGGCTCCGGGCGATGGCGCCGCCGGCCCGCCGGAGCCCGGCGAAGCGGGGCGGACGACCGCCGCCGCCACCACGACCGCCACCCCCGCCGCCTCCTCCTCCTCCTCCAACACCGCCACCGCCGCCGCGGGACGCCGTCCTGGAGCTGACGTGGACTTGCGGGCCCTCACGCCGGCGCTCCATGCGCTCCAGGTTCTTGAAGGCACGTCGGGCCTGGCGGCGCTCGGCGAGGCGACGCTGGGCGAAGCGGGCCGGAGCCGCGGCCGCCGCCATGGCGCCGCGGTCGGCGGCGCTCAGGTCGAAGCCGCCGCCCGTGCCGCCCGCCCAGTTGGCACTCGCCGGCGACAGCCGGGTGAGCGTGTCGTTCATCCGCTCGCCCATGTTCTTCGACGCCGCCAGCAGCCGCTTCCGGCCGATGAACACGCCCGCCACCACGCCGAGGACCAGGCCCCAGCGTTCCAGCAGGCTGTCCTTGCCGGTCTCGGCGGTGAGGTTGAGGATGCGCTCGGTGGCGATGAGCATCATCGACAGCAGGAAGCTCATCAGCACCACGGCGATGGCGCACTGGATCACGCTCGATACCCACGACCAGGCCATGCGGCGCGCCGTGCCGGGCAGGGCCGCGCAGGCCGCGGAGAACGGCGCGAGGGCGAACATCGTCGCCAGCAGGAACTTGCCGAGGATCAGCGAGATCGCGATCAGGCCGAGCGTGAACATCACGCCGATGGACACCGCCGTGGTGACCAGGGCACCGACGAAGCGGTAGGTGGTCGGCGCCTTGTTGAAGGCCACGGCGTCGCTGCAGTCGTCGTCGGAGTCGTCCATGTAGCGCCACGACCAGCCGCCGTCGTCGGTGAGGCCGGCGGCCTTGATCCGCTCGGCGCGCGTGCCGCAGTCGCCCGGCAGGTTGGCGGGGCCGCCCCAGTTGACGTACTCGTAGGGCTCCACGACGAAGTACTCGAAGACCTGCTGCTGGAGCTTCTTGACGGTGGGCGCGATCAGCGTCCCACCCGTGCCGTCGCCTCCGGTCGGGGGCTCGGTCTGTTCGGGGTCGGCGGCGTTCATGAGCGCCGAGGACACCTCGTCCATGCGGTCGGACAGGGCGTTCATGTAGCCCGCCTCGTTGCCGACGAGCACCGCGGCCAGGCCGATCATGACCGCCGAGAACAGGAACTCGCCGGCGGCGATGCCGATCTTGCCGCGCAGGGCGTTCCAGGCGACGAAGGCCATGAGGATGAGCCACGACAGGTCCTGGAGGTCGGCGGGCCCGACCACCTGGGTGTTGTAGCGGGCCGCGATCTCCTCCGAGAACGGCGACATCTCCCGCAGCTTCTGGTTGAAGGCCAGCGAGATCAGCCACATGCCGACCTGCACCGCGGTCTTCCCGATGTTGAAGATGATCCCGGTGATCCCGCCCCAGATCTTGCGGTCGAACGACAGGACGCCGCCGCCGTCGTAGGTGATGTTGTAGTTCGAACCTGGGTAGGTGCCGACGCAGGCGTCGGGGACGACGCCGTCGTCGTAGTCCTCGCCCATCTGCTCGCAGGTCTTGGGCCAGAGGTGCTCGGCGAGGGTGCAGTTGCCGTCCCCGGCCTCGTCCCTGGCCTCCTCCTTGAACCAGTCGGGGGAGTTGTCGTCGAGCTCGATGTCGCGGTCGTCGTCGATGATCTCCCAGCCCCAGCCGTCGCACTCGATGGTCTCGGCCTCGGCCCGCGCCCCCATGGCGTAGAAGAACCCGAGCGCGAGGAGCGTCAGGACCAGCCAGTGCCCGAGCCGGCGCCGGCGTCGTGCCGTGGTGGTCACGACCCCGACTCCTCGGCCAGCGCCTGCGCCAGCGGCGACCGCCGCCGGCTCCTCGCCCGCGCCCTCGCGGCCGCGGGGTCGTCGGTCACCTCGGGCTCGCCGGGGTCGTCGTCCGGCGGCATCGGCGCAGGTGTCGGCGGTGTCACCTGCGCCGATGCGACCTCTTGTGCCACCTCCGGCTCCGGCTCCGGTGCCGGTGCCGGTGCGACGACCGGTGGCGGTGCCGTGGCGGGGTCGGGCTCCGGCACGACGACGAGGGGCGGCGGCGCCGGGAGGCTCAGGCGTTCGGCGGGAACGCCGAGCTGGAGGGGTAGGGCGTCGAGATCCTCGGACTCGTCGTCGTCGTCGGGCTCGTAGGGCAGGCCCCAGCGCTCCGCGCCCTCGTCCGGGGAGTGGTGGATGGCGCCGAGGTCGGTCTCGTCGAACACGTCGCCGTCCTCGTCGGGCAAGCCGTGGCTGCCCTTCGGCGTGGTGTTCATCGCCTCCTCGATGTCCTGCAGGACCGGCGGCAGCACCTGGATCAACCCGACCCGGTCGCGCACGTCCCGGTACAGGCACTGCCCGGTGTCGAGCCCGGCTTCGAGCGTCGCGGCGGCGTCGCCGCTGTCGGGCGTCCCCAGGAACCGCAGCGCCGCCGGGATCGCCCGCCGGGCCTGGCGGAACACGAACCGGGACCCCAGCAGGTCCTCCAGCTCGTTGATGGCGAAGTCGTTCGGGTGCTGGCTGGCCAGCCAGATGGCTCCGTTGTGCTTGCGGCCGTCGCGCACGCCCTCGATCAGCAGCTTCTGCCCGTGCGGCGACGCCAGCAGCGCCCACGCCTCGTCGTAGAGCGCCGCGGCGAACCGGGTCGGGTCGCTGAACACCACCCGCCGCCCGACGGCCGCCACCAGGTACAGCAGCGCCTGACCCAGCACCTGCTCGGGCAGCATCATCCGCATGCCCTGCTCGGTCGACAGAGTCTCGCGGTCGGCCAGCGCCAGGTTCGGCGCCCAGAAGATCACGAAGTCGGCGTCGAGCGAGATCGGCCGCCCCCGCCCGAACGCCAGCTGGCCGGTCGCCGAGCGCCGGTAGTGGGCCAGGCGCCGGGCCAGGCTGCGGGCCGCCGGGTCGGGCTCCTTCACGTCGGCGCCCATCCGCTCCAGCTCGTCGACCACGTCCGCCAGGCACGAGTCCTGCCGCTCCGCCACGGAGTCGACGGCCTCGGCCAGCGCCGCGCCCTCCTCGCTGTGGGCCGAGCTGCCCGACAGCAACGACAGGAAGCCCAGCGTGACCGTCACCCGCTCGTCGCCGTGGAAGCTCCGCATCGGGTCGAGGTGGACGTCGGCGCCTGCCTCCAGCCGCACGACCTGCACCCGCCCCGGCATCGACTCGGCGAAGCGGACGTACTCGCCGCTGGGCGTGCGGTCGATCGTGACCACCTGCCCGCCCCGGGCCACGGTGTCCCAGCACAGGCGCTTGAGGAAGAACGACTTGCCCGACCCCAGCCGCCCGACCGCGGCCAGCGACGGGCTGGCGTTGGCCTTGGGCCCGAAGGCGGGGTCGAACAGCACCGGCGAGTTGTTGCCGCCGTCGAGCGACACACCCAGCAGCAGGCCCTGCGGGTCGCCGACCTCGGGGCCGCAGAACGGGCTGCCCGCGGCCAGGTCGCTGGTCAGCATGAACTGCGTGTAGTCCCGGCAGACCATGGCGGTCGAGGTGCCCGGCAGCATCGACCGCACCAGCTGCGCCTGCCCCGCGGTGGGCCGGGCCAGGCCGTACTCCTGGGGCTCGAACCGCCCGATGATGGCGGCCGCCCGGTGCTCCAGCTCCACCAGGCTCGACGCCGCCACCGACATCAGCACGGTGACCTGCAGCTCGGGCTCGGCGGGGTTGGCGCCGAGCTGGGCGCGCTGCTCGTCGATCGCCTGGATGGCCGACGCCAGCTGCGGGGGCGCGCCGGTGAGGTCGCCGTCGTACTCGTCGACCTGGCCGATGAGGTCGCGGTGCTTGCGGCGCACCTTGATCTGGGCGTCGGCGTTGCGGACCGACCGGATGCGCACGCACCAGTCGACCGGGAACCCCACCCGGTCGGCATGGAACAGCCACTCGCCGCCGCCCCCCGGGAACGAGAAGTAGTGCGGCATGTCGGACATCGCCATCACGGTCTGGTAGCTGGTGAAGCCGCCGGAGTCGATGCGGACGTAGCGGCGGTGGCGGGGCCGGTCCTCGTCGTCCGAGTAGCCGCCCTCCTTCACCACGGCGTCGGTGAGCTGGGCGAGCACGCCGCGGGGGCGCCGCCGCTGGTCGTCCATCTCGTCACGCCGGGCGCTGCCGCGGGGGTCCTCCGGCGGCTCCCAGCCCTCGTCGAACGCCGGCTCGTCGGCCTCCCGCCGCATCGCCCGGGCGTACAGCCAGCAGATCTCGCCGGCGCTGGCGCGCCGCAGCGGCACGTGGGTGCCGAGGCGCACCTCCATCTCGTGGGCCTGGCGCTGGCGGAGCTCGATCTCCAGCTCCGGGATCGGCGTGGGGCCGATGCCGAACTTGGAGCTGACGTCGGACACCGCGTCGGTCAGCACCTCGTGCCACGCCCGCTTGGCCGTGGGCAGCGCCGCGGCCACGTAGTAGCGGCGGTTGTGCAGCGGCACCTGCTCGAGCCAGTCGGCGGTGGCGTCGCACACGACGGCCCACGCCGGCTGGCGCTCGATGGGGACGCCGTCGATCATCCGCTCGACCACGTCCATCGGGTGGAGCAGCTCGCAGATCGACAGCAGCATCGAGTCCGGCGGCAGGCTCATGAGCAGGCCGCGGATCTGCGAGTGGATCGCCAGCTTGTCGGCCGAGGCGATGTGGGCGTGCGGGAACGGTTGGGCGTCCCACACGGCCCACACGCCGCCGTCGGTCGACCAGATCAGGTTGCCGACGATCGCCCGGGCCGGTGCCTTCACGGCCCGTCCTCGCCGCGCTCGAGGTAGACGGGCGTCAGCCAGGGCGTGGCGGCACGGGCGTCACGGTAGGGGCGGCCGCCGACGTGGCCCTCACGGGGCATCCACAGCATCGACAGGTAGGCGAGGGCCGCCCGGGGCAGGCTGCGGCCCTCGAACCGGGCGCTGCGGACCGCCCAGGCCAGCCCGACGGGGACGAGCACCATCGCCACGACGCCGAAGAGCCGCGGGAGGAAGGGGCCCCACCACTTGTAGGTGTACGCCTCGACGATGATCGTGACGACGACGACGGCCAGCTGGGGCAGCGACAGCTGGAAGGGGGGCGTCCAGCCGCCGATGTGGCCCAGCACCATCGGGTGGCGCCGCGCGTGGGTGTACGTGGCGCACATGATCTGCTCGTCGTCGAGCTCGTCGGCGTCGGACATGGCTCAGCCGCCGCGGCCGCCTTCGCGGTACTCGGTCACGTCCTCGTTCACCGCGTCCTGGAGCGTGTCCATCTGCGCGATGCCGAAGCTGACGATCGCGCCGAGCAGCACGGCACCTACGGTGGGTACGACCGAGCGGGTGCGCACCCAGGTCCAGATGACGAACCAGATCGCCATGACGGCCACCGCTGCGGTGAGCAGCGACTTCGCGTCGGCAATGGCGCCATCGAAGATGTCGAACATCGGGCTCTTCCTTTCCTGTTCTCCTGTTGCTGCGATGCGCCGGGTGCTGCGGAAAAGCGCGCCCGGCCGTCACAATTCGGGCGTCATTCACCTGGCACGGTCAGGGTCGTCGTGACCCCTTCCGTGCCGTCGCCCTCGTCCGGGTAGTCCTCCAGCGGGTCGCTCTCGGGGGCGAGCGTCGTGTCGGTGGTGTCGTCGGTGCCGGTGCCGTCGGTGGACGTGTCGTCGGTGGAGTCCGTCGACGTGTCGGTCGACCCGTCGACGGCGGGCGGCAGGCCCTGGGGCTCGCCCTGCTGCTCCTCGGGGATCGGGTCCACGGCCGGGGCGCCCCAGACCGAGAGGATCTCCCAGCGGTCGATCCGCTGCGTCGCCTCGAGCTCGTAGCCCACCGTGTGGGTCGAGTCGCCCGGCGTCGTCACCCGGGCCAGCGCCCAGATGCGGATGTCGCCGTTGTCGAGCTCGACCACCGCCAGCTCCGTCAGGACCAGCTCCGTGAACGGCGCCGGGTCGGCGGCCTGCATCTCCACCCGGGGGGCCAGGTAGCGGCCGGGGTCGCCCTTGCCGGCGAGCAGGGCGTTGAGGAAGCCCTCGACGGTGGCGGCGACGCGGTCGTCGTTCTCGGGCGCCTCGGTGTTGGGCGCCGCAGTGCGCCAGCCGTCGGGGATGCCCTGGGGCGCCGGCACGACCGCCGGCGTGGTGATGGCCTTGAGGCCCTTCGACACGCTGCCGACGATGCCGACCTCCACGTACCAGGTGGTCGGGGGCAGCTCCTCGTTGCCGCTGCCGATCTCCACCAGGTCGGCGGCGACGGTCACCGTCCAGTAGCCGTCGGCCTCCAGGCGCTCGCCGGCGACGGTCCGCGCCCGCAGCACCCGGATGGGCTCGGTGTCGACCCGCTCCAGCTCCGGAGGTTCGACGAAGTACTGCGTCAGCGTCGACGCCTCCTCCTCGGTGGCGGTCAGCCACTCCTCGACGACCACCTCCGCCACGCCGGCCACGGGCGCCGGCACGCCGATGCCGTCGTCCTCCTCGATGGCGTCGGTGGCGGCGGCCTCGGGCGACTTCCGCACCAGCCCGGCGATCCCACCCAGGCACCCCAGGCCCACCGCCAGCCACAGCCCGATGCGGGCCATCAGCTGGGTGGCCGGCCGCACCGGACGGGTGACGTAGCGCTCGACGGGCGCGAACTCGGCCTCCAGCTCCGGGTCCCAGTCCGGGCCGGCCGGCAGTTGCCCCGACGGCAGCTGGCCCGGCGGCAGCTGGCCGGGCGGCAGGGCGGCCGGCGGCGCCGACTGGGGCGCCTGCGAGCTCCCGAACTCCCAGATGCGTGTCACATCCGGTCGATGCGCCCGCAGCGGCGCGAAAGCGCGCGACTGCTCAGAGGCCGTCAGGCCGTCAGGCGACGGCGGTGATGCGGTGGCGGCGCATGACGTCGGCTACGTGGTACGGCGCACCTGCCACCGGCAGGCCCAGGCGCCGGCACAGCTCGACGCACAGGGCGTCCCGACGGTCGTCGGCCGCGGCCGCCAGCTCGGCCAGCGCCGCCCGCTCGCGGGGGCCGACGGCGTCCTCGTCGCGGCAGCGGGCGGCGAGCGCCTGCAGCTCCACGCTCGGCTCCGGCAGCGCCTCGGCCAGCGCCCGCAGGTAGCGGTTGCGGCCGAAGCGGAAGCTCACCGACAGGGCGTCGTCGACGTACTCGACGTAGTGCCAGCTGGCGGCCGGGATCAGCAGCGCCTCGCCGGGCTCGAGGACGCAGTCCCAGGCGTTGGCGTAGCGCAGGAACGCCTGCAGGTCGGTTGCGCTGAAGTTCTGGAGGAACAGGGCGCTGGTGCGGCGCGCCTGTCGCTGGTTGCCGGGGGCGAGCTTGCGCGACTCGGCCGGGTCGATCACGACGTAGCGCTTGCGGCCCGACACCTGGCACATCAGCACGTGGCGCTGGTCGCCGTCGTAGTGGAGGTGCGCGACGTCGCCGGCCCCGCCGGCGTGGACGTACGACTCCCAGGGGTCGTCGGTCTCGACGTACGCCGGCGGCGCGACGAGACCGGGTGGCGCGGCGTAGGCACCGGGCCCGACGTGGAGCTCGTCGAGGAACGTCCGGTCGGCCGCGGGCCGGAGCTGCGCCCGTGCGAGCGCCGCCCGGGCGGCGTCGACGTCGAACACCGCGCTCAGGACGACGGGCGTCCCCGTCCGCATGAACCTCCGCTCGAACGCCCGCACCTCGAGCGCTTCCGTCGCCGTTCCGCTCCGCACCTCCCGATGGTGCCCACCCCGGGTGAACCCCGCCCGACCCCTCGGGAAACCCCGCCGGAACACTCGGTTTCCGAGAGGTAGGGGCAGAGGGCGGTCGCTCTCGGCGGTCGGGAAGAGGCTGAAGGCAGTTGTCGATCACTCTCTGCAACTAGTGATCAGATTTTTGGAAAAACTTTGCAGTAAGCCGTTCACAACAGGGTCAGATATTCGTAATTTTGCCTTATAGGCAGCCGGACGAGTCCGGCCCGGAAAGGCGTCTGCGATGTCCAGATCGAGCCCGCCCCACCCAGTCCGTCCCCGGCGACTTGCCGCCATCCTGGCGAAGGCCGTCGTCCTCGCCGTGGCGATCGCCGCTACCGCCGTCCCTCACCCCGCCGCCGCAGCCGGCGGTCCGAACCTCGCCGTCGGCCGGACGGCGACGGCCAGCAGCGCCAAAGCGCCGCACGTCGCCGCCAACCTCAACGACGGCAACCAGTCCACCTACTGGGAGAGCACCAACGGCGTGTTCCCCCAGTGGGCCCAGGTCGACCTGGGCAGCAGCACCGCCGTCGACCAGGTGGTGCTGAAGCTGCCGAGCAGCTGGGGAAGCCGGTCGCAGACGCTCACCGTCCAGGGCAGCGTCGACGGCAGCAGCTTCACGACGATCGTCCCGTCCGCCGGCCGGGCGTTCAACCCGGCGTCCAACAATGCCGTCACGATCGACTTCGTGGCCACGACCACCCGGTTCGTCCGGGTCAACATCACCGCCAACACCGGTTGGCCCGCCGGCCAGCTGTCCGAGCTCGAGGTCTACGGCGTCGTGGGAGGCCCCGGCGGGGGCGGTGGCACGAACCTGGCGGTCGGCAAGCCGATCACCGGCTCGTCCTTCGTCCACGTGTTCGTGGCCGCCAACGCCAACGACAACAACCTCGCCACCTACTGGGAGGGCGCACCCGGCGCCTACCCGAGCACGCTGACCGTCGACCTCGGCGCCAACGCCGCGCTCAGCTCGATCGTGCTGAAGCTGAACCCCGACCCCGCCTGGGGTCCCCGCACCCAGACGCTGCAGGTCCTCGGCCGCGACCAGGGCAGCAGCTCGTTCACCACCATCGCGGCGTCGGCCGGCTACGCGTTCAGCCCGGCCACGGGGAACACGGTGACGATCCCGGTCACGGCGACGGCCGCGGCCGTCCGGCTCCAGTTCACCGCCAACACCGGAGCGTCGAACGGGCAGGTGGCGGAGCTCCAGGTGATCGGCACGCCCGCACCGAACCCCGACCTCACCGTCACCAACACGTCGTGGAGCCCCGGCTCACCGGTCGAGACCGACGCCGTGACCCTGTCCGCCACGGTCCGGAACGCCGGCGATCGCCCGGCCGCCGCGACCACCGTCGACCTCTTCCTCGGCGACACCCGCGTCGCCACCGTGCCCGTGGGCGGCCTCGCCGCCGGGGCCAGCACCACCGTCTCGGCCAACATCGGCGCCCGCACCGCCGGGTCCTACCCGGTGCGGGCCGTCGTCGACCCGTCCGGCACGGTGATCGAGAAGAACGAGACCAACAACGCCTACACGCACCCGTCCCCGCTGGTCGTGGCCGCGGTCGCCTCGTCGGACCTCGTCGCCTCGGCGGTGTCGTGGACGCCGAACAACCCGTCGGCCGGTGACGCCGTCACGTTCTCGGTCGCGATCAGGAACCAGGGCACCGTCGCCTCCGCCGGCGGCTCCCACGGCGTGACCGTGACCGTGCGGGACGCGAGCGGCGCCATCGTGCGGACCCTCACGGGCGCGCACACCGGCACCCTCGCCCCCGGGGCGACCGCACCCCCGGTCTCGCTCGGCACGTGGACGGCCGCCAACGGCAACCACACCGCCACCGTCGAGCTCGCGGCCGACGCCAACGAGCTGCCCGTCAAGCGGGCCAACAACACCAGCACCCACTCGCTGTTCGTCGGTCGCGGGGCCAACATGCCCTACGACATGTACGAGGCCGAGGCCGGCGTGGTCGGTGGCGGCGCCGGGGTGGTCGGGCCGAACCGGACCGTCGGCGACCTCGCCGGCGAGGCGTCCGGCCGCCGGGCCGTCACGTTGAACAGCACGGGCTCCTTCGTGCAGTTCACCACCAACGCCAGCACCAACACCCTGGTCACCCGGTTCTCCATCCCGGACGCACCGGGCGGCGGCGGGACGACCGCGACGCTGAACATCTACGTCAACGGCCAGTTCCTCAAGCCGATCACCCTCACGTCGCGGTACGCCTGGCTGTACGGCGCCGAAGCCAGCCCGAACAACTCGCCGGGCTCCGGTCCGGCCCGGCACATCTACGACGAGGCGAACGTCATGCTCGGCACCACGGTGCCGGCCGGGAGCACCATCCGGCTGCAGAAGGACGCCGCCAACTCGTCGAGCTACGCGATCGACTTCGTCAGCCTCGAGCAGGTGACGGCGATCCCGAACCCGGACCCGGCCCGCTACGTCGTGCCCACCGGGTTCGGCCACCAGGACGTGCAGAACGCGCTCGACCGGTTCCGCATGGACACGACGGGCCAGCTCCTGGGCGTGTACCTGCCGGCCGGCGAGTACCAGACGTCCTCCAAGTTCCAGGTGTACGGCAAGCCGGTGCGGCTCGTCGGGGCGGGGCCGTGGTTCACCCGGTTCAACGCCCCCGCGGGGCAGGAGAACTCCGACATCGGGTTCCGGGCCGAGAACACGGTGAACGGCTCGACCTTCTCGGGGTTCGCCTACTTCGGGAACTACACGTCCCGGATCGACGGCCCCGGCAAGGTGTTCGACTTCCAGAACGTGGCGAACATCACCATCGACAACATCTGGGCCGAGCACCAGGTCTGCCTCTACTGGGGCACCAACACCGACAACATGGTGATCAGGAACTCGCGAGCGCGGAACCTGTTCGCCGATGCCCTCAACATGACCAACGGCAGCATCAACAACCTCGTGAGCAACATCGAGTCCCGCGCCTCGGGCGACGACAGCTTCGCCCTGTTCGCGGCCACCGACGCCGGCGGCGGCGAGCAGACGGGCAACGTCTACGAGAACCTGACGTCGATCCTGACCTGGCGGGCCGCCGGCGTCGCGGTCTACGGCGGGTTCAACAACGTCTTCCGGAACATCTACATCGCCGACACGCTCGTCTACTCGGGCATCACGATCAGCTCGCTCGACTTCGGGATCCCGATGCTCGGGTTCGGCGCGAGCCCGCCCACCCGGTTCGAGAACATCTCGATCGTCCGGGCCGGCGGCCACTTCTGGGGGGCGCAGACGTTCCCGGCGATCTGGATGTTCTCGGCGTCGAAGGTGTTCCAGGGCATCCGGGTGAGCGACGTCGACATCGTCGACCCGACCTACTCGGGGATCATGTTCCAGACCAACTACGTCGGCGGTCAACCCCAGAACCCGGTCACCGACAGCGTGTTCACCGACGTCTCGATCACGGGCGCCCGCAGGAGCGGTGACCAGTTCGACGCCAAGTCGGGCTTCGGCATCTGGGTCAACGAGCTACCCGAACCCGGCCAGGGCCCGGCCGTCGGCTCGGCGACCTTCGACAACCTGCAGATGAGCAACAACGCCCAGGACATCAGGAACACGACGTCCACGTTCGACGTCGTCGTCAACTAGTCAGGCCGGAGGGCTCACGCGCTGCGGTGCTCCCGGGAGGGAGAGGAGCGGCGCGTGAGCTCTTCCAGGAGGGCGACGGTCTCGGGGTGGAGGGTGTCCTCGGGTTCGACGCCCATGTCGGGGTCGGCGATGACGTCGCACAGCTCGCGGAAGACCCGCTGCACGCCCGGGACGTTGCCGGCGGCCCGGGCGGCCCGCATGAGCAGGCGGTACATCCGCTCGTCGCTCGGGAACGCCCGCAGGCCCCGCCGGGCGGCCCACTCGGCCAGCCGCCAGTCGCCGGTGGCCAGGCGGATCTCGGCCAGCTCCTCGGCGGCGTCGACCACCTGGGCCACGATCATCCCCCGGTGCGGCCCCACCCAGGCGTAGCTGCGCCCGACACCCACGAACGGCTCGCCGCGCACCAGGCCGAGGGCCTCGCCCAGCAGGTTGGCGGCCTCCTCGACGTCGTCGGTCGCCTCGGCCTGCGCCACCAGGTCGCAGAACAGGCCGTAGTCGGTGAGCACCCGTTCGGACAGCTCGTAGCGGCCGCCCTCGGTGCGGGGGAACAGGTCCTCGCCCACCAGCGCCCGGGCCGAGCTGATCGTGTTGTAGACGGTCTTCGAGGCGTTGGCGCCGTCGGGGAAGAGGTTGATCTCCAGGTCCTCACGGTCGACCGACGACTCCCGCAGCGCCAGGTAGACGATCGCCTCGAGGCCCTTCTGCCGGGTGGGCAGCAGCGGCGCCTCGACGTCGTGCTCGTGGCGCGGCGGTCGGACGGCCTGCACCTCGCCGAACACCCGGACCAGCACGTCCACGTCGTCCATCAGGGCGGCCAGGTCGCGCACGGGTGCCTCCTCGGGCTCCTCGATCGGGGCGGGCACCGCCGCCACCACGGGTTCCGGCACCTCGAGCGGGGGAGGCGGCGGGGGTACTGGGGTCGGTGGTGGCGGAAGGGGAGGGGGAGCGGGAGGGGGAGGGGGAGGGGGAGCGGGAGCGATGTCGACCTCGTCGACGTCTTCGAACACGTCGTCGGGCACCTCGTGCAGGAAGGGCGCCAGGATGTCGGCGTCGACCTGGGGCTCGACCTCGACCTCGGGCTCGACCGGCGGAGGCGGCGGCGGTGCGACAGGGGGTGCGACCGGCGGGGGCGGCGGTGCGACCGGGGGTGCCAGCGGCGGGGCGAACGGGGCGTGGTCGTCGGGCAGGAACCCCGGCAGCGGCGCCGACGACGGTGGGGGCACGTCGGGCACGGTGACCATCGCGCTGGGCGGTCGGCGCACGTCCATCTGCTGGAACACATCCTCGATCGGCACGTCCTCGTGGCGGGCCGCGACGTCGAGCAGCGCGACCACCACGCTGGTGTCGTCGGTGTCGAGGCGGTGGGGCTGCACCTCCTTGTCGATCCCGGCGATGCGCAGCCAGCCGTCGTCGCCGATCGACATCAGCCGCCCGATCGGCGTGCCGTTCGCCGGCGTGATCACCGCCACCCCGCCGTGCGGCCGGTTCGTCAGGGCGGTGAGCCGCTGCCGCTCGCCCAGGTCGTTGGGCCGCACCGCGCTCACCACCACCAGCGGCTCCGACGCCTCGACGCCCACCCCGGCCGCCCGGGCCTGGGCCGTGGTCTGGCAGCGCAGCGTGCGCAGGGCCGTGTTGATCCGGGTGGAGTGCGCCTCGGCCTCGTCGAGGGCGTCGGCCAGGCGTGGCACCGACGTGACCCACGGCATCTCGGTGAGCTCGCCCTCCATGCCCACCAGCAGGACCCGCGACTGCTCGCTCCACGGGGCGGTCGACGCCGCCACCGCCATCGCCCGGAGCAGCCCGAGCGTCTGGTCCATCGGCCCCGACACCGACACCACCGGGCTCGCCTCCAGCTCCACCAGCACCTCGGTGCCGTCGGCACTGCTGCCCAGGGGGATCAGCGTGGGTGTGGGCATGTCGCGGCGGGCGGCGATGGCGGCCAGCTCCTCGAACGACGCTGCGGTCATCCACGAGCTGAGGTCGAGCGACATGAAGCCCCGCGGCGGCGGTGACGGCGAGTCCAGCACCAGGATCACCGCGTTGCCGCTGGCCTCGACCCAGCGCACCGGCGGCAGCCCGGCGGCGCCCGAGGCGGCGGCGGCGGCCCGCAGCGCCACGTCGAGCAGCCGGGCCCCGTCGACGTCGGCGCCGTAGCGCAGCTCCCGCTCGTCGTGCTGCATGTCGGGCGGGGGCATGGCGGCGATGTGGCCCCGGGCCCGGCGCCGCAGCTGGGCCCGACGTCGCCGCTCGACCATCAGCAGCACGCCGGCCAGGGCGACGCCGCCGTACAGCAGCCCCTTGTGGACGCCGCTGCTCTCCTCCTGGTGGCTGATCGTCTCGGGGGTGGGCGTCGCGGTGGGTCGGGTCGGCTCGCCGGTCCCGCTGTCCGTCGGCGGGACCTCGCCCGCGTCGGCGGGCGGCGGGGTGTCGGCCGGTACCTCGTCCACCGGCGCCTCGTCGGTCGACGGTGGGGAGTCGACCGAGCCGTCGGTCGACGGTGGCGTGTCGCCGCCGCCGGGTTCGGGACCGTCGCCGGTGACCGGCGGGGCGTCGCCCGAGCCGGGGATGCCGCCCATGCCGCCGGACGAGTCGGTCGACGGCGGGGCCTGGTCCTCGGTCGACGGTGGGGTCTCCTCCTCCGACTCCTCGGTGGACGGCGGGGTCTCCTCGTCGGACGGCTCGGTGGGCGGCGGAGACTCGCCCTGCTGCTCGGTGGTCGGTGTCGTCCCGTCAGTCTGCTGCTCGGTGGACGGTGGGGTCTGGTTCTCGGTGGTCGGCGGCGTCTCGGTGCCCGACCCGTCGGCGGGCGGTTCCGGCGCGTCGGAGCCCGAGCCCGCCCCGGGCGGTGCCGGCGGCAGGGGCGGTGCCAGCGGGTCGGCCGGGGTCGCCGGGACCGTGAACATCTGGGCGGGGTAGATGAGGTCGGGGTCCTCGGGCGGCAGCAGCCGGTCGCGGTTGGCCTCGATCAGCTGCTGCCAGTAGGGCACGACCTCGGCGTCGGTCGGCGCCCGGCCCCACTGCTCGGCCAGCTCGGCCTCGGCCAGGTCCCAGAAGTTGTCGCCCTTCATCACCACGAGCTCCCCGTCCGCGACGGGCGGCGCGGTGGGCGGCGGCGGGGTCTGCGCCGGGGGCGGGGTCTGCTGCGGCGGCGCCGGGACGCTGGTGCTCGACGGCGTCGACGTCGAGGGAGCCGACGTCGGCGTCGAGGTCGTCGTCGTCTCCTGCGCCGGCTCCTCGAAGCCGGCCCCGGTGCCCGTGACCGGGATCACCAGCTCCCAGCCCGGCCGCACGGACGCGGACGCGTTGGCCCACGTCTCGCCGTCGGGCTGCACCCGGTGCTGGTTGAGCTCCCAGATCTCCCGCCAGCGCAGGCCGTCGCCCAGGTGCTCCACCGCCAGCGACCACGACGTGTCGCCGCGCTCGACGTTGATCGTGCGGGTGGCCTGCGACGGCGTCGACGTGGACGACGACGGCACCGGCTGCCCCTGGGCGTCGAGATCGATGTGCACGCCCGCCCCGGTGGCCGCCGACGACCACACCGCGCTGGGTGCGGCCACGTCGCCCACGTGGAGCTCCACCGGCGTCGCCGGCGCGGGCGCGGCCATCACCGGCACCGCGGTCGCCGCCATCGACGTGAACGACCCGAAGCTCACCACCACCGACCCGACCAGCCGCCCGGCGAGCCGCTGCACCGGCCCGCCGAAGTTGAGCTCCGACGTGCGCCCCTGCACCTGGGCCCCGACCTCGGCCACGACGCTGCCGGCGAACAGCGCCCAGCTGGCCCACAGCGCCAGCGTCAGCACGGCGAACAGGGCCTCGTCGGTGACGACCGTGGTGGGCAGGTCGACGACCTGCTCCCAGGTGGGGACACCGGTGATGGGCCAGTCGCCGAAGCGCAGCAGTGCCCAGGGGATGCCGCCGAGCAGGCCGCCCAGGACCGCGAGGGCACCGAGCATCTGCAGCAACGCACGTACACGTCTCACGGCGCACCTCCTGGGTCTGTCGTCGGGACGGCCCTCCCGAGGGAACGACGAACGACGGGGCTCGCCCCGTTGCCCCCGCGATGCACCGACCGCCCACCGAAAGCGCGAGGCGCACGCTCGCTCACGGTGACACCTGGATCGCCTCGGCCGTGGCGGTCACGTCGATGTGGAGCGTCGGCACGCCGAGCATCCGCGGGTCGACGTCACCCTGCACGTTCACCGTCACCTCGAGCCCGTTGACGGTCACCGTGCCCTCGTAGCCCTTCTCCTCGACGTAGTCCAGGGCCGCGGCCCGTGCCGCGGCCACGTCGAGGACGACGCGCGATTCCCCCACGGCGGCCCGCTCGTCGATGCGGCTGGCGCCGAAGCGGGCTGCGGCGGCCGCGGTCCCGAAGGCGTCGCTGCGGGCGCGCAGCACCCGCCCGGCGTCGAGCGTGAACCCCATCACCGCCACGATGCTCACCGAGATCGCGACCGTCCACACGGCGACGAAGCCCCGGTCGTCCCGGCTCCGCCGCCTCACGGCGCTTCCTCCCGGTACGGGTCGATCACTTCGGTCGACGTGGCCGTCACCTCGAACGTGCCCGGCATCCCCAGGCCGGTGGCCTGCGACATGTCGACGTGGCAGGTGATCGTCACGGTCACGGTCGACGGGTCCTCGGGCGGGTCGTTGAGGACGATGAGGGGTTCCCACACCATCGCCGGGCAGAAGCTGCCGCCCTCGTCGACCATGTCAGCGGCCTGGGCGCGCGCCGCGTCCACGGCGGCGTCGGGGTTGCGGTTGTCACCGATGCTGATCGTGCGCGCCGCGCTGCGCGCCGCAGCCTCGACGTTCTGGGCGCCGTTGTTCGCCTTGCCGATGAACACGACCGCCATGATGAACCCCATGTGGATCGGCAGGAGCGCCACCATCTCCAGAGCGGCCGAGCCCCGATCCCGGCCGCGCCCGTCGCCCTGCCCCGGTCGCCGCCCCCGGCGGATCACTCCACGATCCTCTCGACCGGGCCCGTCAGGACCACCTGGATGTGCTTCTGCAGGCCCGGCACCACCGAGACCGGCTCGGCGTCGATGGTCACGACGACCTCCTCGGCCCCTCGATCGACGTCGACCTGCACGTCCTTGATGCCGCCGGCGATGCCGACGAACTCGTCGGCGGCCGTGCGGCCGTCCTCGGCGGTGGCGTTGTAGGAGCGCGCGGCCTCCAGCGCATGGTGGGCGGTGGCCGTGGCCACCGACCGACCGTGGTACCAGAAGCTGACCTGGATCACCGTGAAGAACAGGGTGAACACGATCGGCATCACCGCGACGCTCGCGGCAATGGCTCCTCGGTCGCCTCGGGCGCGCGCCGACATCTCGTCACCCCTCGCGGACGAGGGACCTACCAGCCGATGTTGATCGACGTGACCTTGCCGACGAGCCACGGCCCCAGGGCGGCGCCCACGAGGATCGCGGCGGCGGCGAGGGCGCCCATCATGGCGGCCTCGTCGGTGATGCCACCGCTGTCGTCGCGGGCGGTACGCCATGCGTGAGCCATGAAGCTCACCCACAACTTCATCGATTCGATCGTTCCCATCTCGTTGCTCTCCTTCTCGGGAGTCCTCTGCCGATTCCCTCTAACTGCCGATCTGGAATGTCGCTGATATCGCCGGGTAGCCGAGGAAGATCAGGAAGCCGATCACCAGCAGCACACCGGGCAGGCTCATCCGCTCGGTCGCTGCTGCTGCCACCTCCTCGGTCTCCGACGTGATGCGCTGCCGGATCGTCTGTGCCTTGGCGGCCACGGTCTCTCGCACCGCGGCCCCCTCCTCGCCGGCCATCCCGACAGTGCTGGCCAGTTCGTCGAGGTCTGTGATGCCCAGGTCGTTGCCGAGCTGGGCGAGTGCGTCCCAGGGCGTGTCGCCGCGCACGTAGCCGGAGCGCAGGGAGCCGCGCAGCATGCTGAACGCCCAGCCCTGGCCGGCGGCCGCGGCGGTCTCCATCGCCTGCTCCACGCCCCGGCCCGACGCCAGGTTCATCACCACGACGTCGCACCACGACGAGAGGGCGTGGGAGAAGGCGCGGCGCCGTTCGGCGGCCTCGCTGCGCAGGCTGGTGAAGGGCAGGAGCACCCCGAACGGCACGCCGATGAGCACGATCAGCCCGGGCACGATCGGGGGGAGGGGGTTGCCGGTGGCCGTCGACACGATGCTCAGCCACGGGCCGAGCAGCAGGCCGAAGAACCCGAACGACGCCACGCGGGCGGCGTGCTCCTCGGGCGTGCGGCCGACCATGGGCAGGTCCTGGGCGGCGCTCTCGACGGCGCTCTTCAGCGGGGGGATCGCTTCGAGCAGGTAGTGGCCCACCCGGGTGTCGCGGTCGGCCTCCTCCTCCTGGCTGAGGCGACGGGAGCGCTGCGGGTTGTCGAAGCGGCGCAGGATGTCGCCCAGGGGCTCGGGCGCGGGCCGCAGCCCCACCCAGGCCACCCACAGCCCGGCGCCCAGCAGCAGCCCGGCGAGGATCGCGGCGGTCACGGCTCCGCCACCTTCACGGAGAGGAAGCGCTCGGTCGGGCGGCTGCGGCCGAGTCGGCCCATCGCCATCACGCCCAGCGCCCAGATGACGCACACCACCAGCAGGACGACCTGCCCGACCGCGGAGCGGTAGGGCGACAGGTAGTCCCGCGCCACGACCACGAGCAGGACGACGAACAGCGCCATCACCATCAGCACCGAGCGCATGTCGGCGCGGGGCCGGGCCCGGGCCACCTCGACGCGGCGGTGCATCTGGGCCTCCTCGCGCGCCGTGGTCGCCAGGTCGTCGAGCACCGCCCGGATGTGGCGGCCGCCGGCGCGGGCCGACAGCCGCAGGGCGGTCACCACCAGGTCGCCGATGGGGTGGTCGAGGTCGTCGGCGAGCCCGTCGAGCGCGGTGTCGATCGACTCGTAGGGCAGCCGCCGGGCCAGCCGGATGACGTGGGGCCGGATCAGCACCGGCGCACCGGCCGCGGTGGCCACGAGCACGCCTTCGATGCCGCGGGGCGTGCCGGTGGCGTCGCGCAGCATCTCCGCCCAGGTGGTGAGGGCGTCGGCGATGTCGGCGCTCTGGGTGCGCTGGCGCAGGGCCGGCGACGTGGCGAACCAGACGGCGACGCCCAGCGCGAACCCGGCGACCGGCCAGCGGGTGAGGAGCACGAGCGCCACGGCCGGCGCCACGATCAGCACCACCCGCTGCGGCGAGACCGGGTCGAAGGTGCGGCGCTGCGACCGGGCCTGGCGCTCGACCACCGGGGCCTGCTGCAGGCCCGCCCAGGCCAGCATCAGGCCGCCGACCACCAGCACACCGCAGGCCATCGCGACGCTGGTCACCACGGCCTCCCGGGCAGCGGCGGGCCGTCGCGGTGCAGGTCGGGGTCGTAGCCGTACTCCATCAGCAGGTCGAGCAGGTCGACCGGCATGGGGGCGTTGGGGTTGCGCACGGCGGCCCGGTCGGGGCCGGGCACGAAGATCTCGTTGGTGATGACCTGCTTGTCGGTCACGTCGTAGCCGACCACCTGGCTGACCTCGGAGATCACCCGCTTCCGGTCGGGGGTGAGGTCGATGTAGACGATCAGGTCGAGGGCGAAGGCCGCGGTCTGCAGCACGTCGGAGCGGTCGAACTGCGCGCCGCCGCGGCGGGCGTAGTTGACGAGCTTCTCGAAGGTCTGCCGGGTCGAACGGGCGTGCAGGGTGCAGAGCGTGCCGGCGATGCCGTCCGACGCCGCCTCCAGCATGAACACCACCTCGGGCCCGCGCACCTCGCCCACCACGATGCGGTCGGGGGCGTGCCGCTTCACGGCCCAGGTCAGGTCGGCGAGCGTGATGGCGCCCTGGCCCTCCATGTTGGAGGGGCGCTCCATCAGCTCCAGCACGTGGTCGTGGCGCCGGACGTCCAGCCCGAGCTGCAGCTCGGCCTCCTGCTCCAGCACGACGATGCGCTCGTCGGGCGGGCACTCGTGGAGCAGGGCGCGCATGAGCGTGGTCTTGCCCCGGCCCATGCCGCCGGCGATGAGCATGTTGAGCCGGGCCCGCATCGCCGCGGCGAGCAGGCTGGCCATGCCCTCGTCGTACATCTTCCAGTCGTTGACCAGTGTGTACTGGTCGGCATCGACCAGCGGGTGGCGGCGCACCGACACGTAGGGCCGGGCCGACACCCACGCCACCGCGGCGAGGCGGGAGCCGTCGGACAGCTGCAGGTCGAGCAGCGGCCGGGCCGGCGAGAACTCCTTCTCGATGTTCGACACCCCGGACGTCAGGCCCAGGCGGCCGCCCTTCCGGGCCAGCGACTGGATCTGCTCGATGAGCCGCTCGTCGGACTCGGCCACCGGCGGCACCCGCTGCTCGCGGCCGTCGAGCGTCCGCACCCGCACGTTGTCGCAGCCGATCACGAAGATGTCGGTGACGTCCTTGCGGGCGAGGTAGGTCTCCAGGCCGGGCAGGGTGGAGAAGAGCCCGGCGAGGACCGAGTCGATGACGTGGTCCTCCTCGTCCGGGTTGAGGGTCATCTCGCCGCGGCGCTGGGCGGCGCGCCACTGCCCGTCGAGCTCGCGGCGCAGGATCGACCGGGCCATCTGTGTCCGGTCGAGCTGGTCGAGCGGCGGCAGGTCCTCCTGCTCGCGGCGCGCCTCCTCGTCGCCGATCTCCACGGCGACGATCCGGCGCAACTGGTCGACGAGACGCTCGTTCACGACTACACGACCTCCGGTCCGGTGATGCCGGGGTGACCGGGAGAGCCCGGGGGGCCGGCATAGCCGGGACGGGCGACACCAGGGCCGGGGCCGGAGCCGGGGAGGTGGGCGGGTGGTGCCGAGCCGTTCTGGCCGGCGGTCACCGGCATCGCGATCTCGAACAGGTTGCCCCACACCGCGGCCGCCGAGCGGGCCAGCAGGGTGCGCATCCAGGTGCGGCTCACGCCGTGGGCCCACAGGTTGGTGGCGCCGCGGGGGTCCCAGGCGATCGACCCGGCCAGCGGCAGGTCGAGGTGGTGGGCGACCTCCTCGGGCCGGTAGGGCTTGGCCCCGACCACCAGCGCCGCGGCCGGCCGCTTCGCGACCTCCCGCACCCGGTCGACGATGTGCCGGGTCGCCTCGACGCCGGCGACCGTGGGCCGCACGACCACCACCAGCACGTCGGCACCGAGCACCCGCCGGGCGGTGGTCTGGCTGGGCTCCCAGCGGCCGGCGTCGACGATCACGTCGAGCGCCGCGGTCCGCAGGGCCGGCACCCAGCGCTCGCTGATCGAGCCGATCACCGACTCGGCCACCGCCCCCGAGTTGGGCGCCAGCAGCGTGGCGACGCCGTGGGGCACCATCGTGGCGTTGTCGTCGACGGCCGCCGCCGACGTCGACCGCCGCAGCAGCGTGGCCGCGTCGACCAGCCCCACCACGGCGGGCTGGCCGGTGAGCACGGCGATCGACCCGCCCGAGGGGTCGAGCTCGGCGAGGATGGACCGCCCGCTGGTCGTGGCGACCGCCGCCAGCGCCGCGGCCGCGGTGGTGACCCCGGGCGACCCCTTCGCAGCGACGAGCACGTACGCGGGCATCAGGGCCGTGGCCATGGACGTTCGGCCGTCCACGGCGAGTCAGGGGCGCCGGTCGCAAGGACCGACGTCGAAGGAAGGCAGGCGCCTTTCGAGGCGGAGGACGCAGCGAGCGGCGTCATCTGGCCGTCGTGGTGGGCGCAAACGTTCATGGCCACGGCCCTTTAGTCCTGGCCCGGGACGCCGAGGGTGATGCGGCCGTCGCGGGCGGCGTCGCCCAGGGCGGTCGTGTTGTCGGCGTTGCGGACGATGAACTCGATCTGCCGCTTGCCGTCGTTCTCGTCCTCGTCGCCGACCGAGTAGAGCTCGGCGTCGACCTGGTCGACCGGCGGGTCGCTCTGCTGCTTGGGGATCACGTTGACGGTGATCTGGCGGCCCGGCACCAGGGCGCTGGGGCCGGCCTGCCCCCGGTCGACGACGCCGGTCACGATCGTGAAGCCCGCCGCCGGCGGCGACACGTCGTCGGCGAACAGCTGGGTGCCGGCCAGGAGCGTGCCCTCCCGCAGCTCCACCGCGGCGATGCGGCCCACCAGGTCGTCGGCCTGGCTCGCCTTGACCGTCTCCACCGACGGGTCGGCGGCGACGCGCACCGTGCGCAGGTCCTCGCGCGTCAGCTCCTGGTACATCGACACGTCGTTGGCCAGCGCCAGCACCTCCACCCGCTTGCCGGCCGACACGTAGACGGCGGCGAACACCCAGGCACCCAGCAGCGCCAGGGTGATGCCGGCGGCGAAGCGGCCCCAGCGGCGCCGGGTGGGCAGCCCGCCGGGCGACGTGGACACGGGCGCGGGCGTGCGGCGGCCCAGCCGTCGCGGCGGCGCGATCGTCGGTCGGCCCGCCGGTGGCCGGGCGGGCGTGGGCGCCGCCGGTGCGGGCCCGTACGGATCGCCACCCGGGCCCGGTCCGCCGGGCGGCGGCGGGGGAGGGGGCGGTGGCCTGTCGTCGAGTGAGCTCATCGTGTCCTCTCGCCTACTCGCCTGGCTCGGTCATCACGCCCTGTACCTCGTCCACGATCCGGTCGAAGGTGCCCACGCTCGGATCGGCCGTGAGGGCACCCTCCTGCCCGGGCTCGGACGACCCCCAGTTCACCACCCAACTGATGGTCACGTCACCGGCCCACGCGTCGGGGCGTCCGGCGGCCCCCGTCCGACGCCCGTAGACGTGGGCGCAGGCGCCGTCGACCTCGGCCTGCGCACGGGGGCCGGCGCCGCCCGGGTCGTAGGTCGTGCCGTCGTCGTCGCAGGCCACGGCGGGGGCGTCGGGCTCGCCGGGGTGGAGGGTCACGGTCGGGTCGACGGTGATCCACACGGTGATGCCGGCGAAGGTGGTGCGGTACTCGGTGGCCGGCTGGGGGTTGTCGATCGCCACGAAGGTGGGCACCTCGAGCGTGGAGCGGGTGCCCTCGTCGGGCGCGAGCACCGGTACCGGCGGCAGCAGGAGGCCCTGCACGTGCGCCCACAGGGGTTCGAGGATGTCGGTCGCCGTCGGCCCGGGCTCGGGGGGATCGTCCCCGCCCCAGCCCTGCTCGTACACCAACCAGTCGAAGTCGACGCCCATCTCGAAGCCGGTGCGCAGGAAGCAAGCGAAGACCCAGTAGGTGGTGGCCCCCTCGGGCTGGGGATCCGTGTCGTACACCCCGGGGGAGTTGTACACCTCCCACTCCTCCAGGGTCATCCACCCCTCGTTCGGGTCGTCGGGCGGCCCGCTGGGACACTCGGGACCGGGGCCGCCGTTGGGCACATCCCCGGGCGCCAGCGTGATGGGCACCACGACCCGGCCGCCGCCACCCCCGGCGTCGGCATCCGGGCACTGGGCCCCGTTCACCTGGTTGGGGCAGTCCTCGCTCTGCGTCGGGGCTGCGGGGGCCGCGGCGGCGGCGCCCGACCACAGGCCGAGCGACGTCGTCGACAGCAGGATCGCCACCAGGGCGGGATGGATGGATCGCGCTCTCATGGTCCCTGGTCTCCCTCGGTGCAGCCCTGGAGGCCGGGGGGCGTCTCCAGCGTGTCGAGCAGCCAGCGGCCGTCGACGCGCACGGCGGTGCCCTGGCCCGGCAGCAGCACGGGTTCGTCGGTGCGGTCGGTCTCGTCGTCGCCCTCGTAGCGGACGTAGCGCTGGACGGTGCAGTGGGCGAAGCGGACCCCGTCGTCGCCCACCTGTTGCACGCCGCCGTCGAGGTAGGTGAAGTTCAGCGGGTGCTCCGACGACGCCGGCTCCAGCCGCACGTCGTCGGCGGCCAGCTGCTCCCAGCCGTCGAGCGAGGCCCGGGCGAAGGCGTTCTCGGCGGAGAACAGGGCGAGGAACCGGTCGTCCACGTCGTCGCCGGGGGAGTCGAGGGCCGCCGGGTCGGCGACGATCTCCTCCACCAGCTCGTCGTAGCTGGCCAGCAGGTCGACGACGTGGGGGTACACCTCGTCGAGGCGCTCCGCCGGCGGATGGGTCTCGCTCGGGGTGTCGGCACCGGCGTCGAGCTCCACGCCCGCCACCTCCCCGTCGTCGCCGTCGCCGCGGGAGTCGTCGTCGGAGCTGCACCCGGCGACGAGCGACAGCGTGACGACCAGCGCCATCCCCGTCTCCGTCACCCTCCGTCCGCTCGCCGCGCTCACTGTCGCACTCCCAATAGCCGAGCCGAGGCCCGCGGCCTCGCCCCACCCCTCGTGCGGCGACACCTCGGGTCCTGGCGTTCCCGTTGTTCTCAGGGTCCCGATGGCGTTAGCGCGGACAGCACCACCGGAAGCATCAACTGTAGTGAACTTACTTGTGGTACGTCTAGTAACAGTCGAAGGACGTTACGAGGTATTTGTACGCCATTCCGAACGGGTTCACACGTCGCCTTACAGGTTCATCACACGTCGGGACAGGTTCGTCACCCGTCGATGACGCTCTGCACCTCCTCCACCTCGCGAGGTAGCGCCGCCGCCAGCGGGATGTCCGCCAGCACGCCCGTCTGGCCGCCGCCCGCGGTCTGCGCCCAGGAGACGGACCAGGTGACGGTCACCTCGCCCTCCCAGGCGGTCGGCCGACCCGCCACACCGGTCCGCAGGCCGTAGACGTGGGCGCAGGCGCCCTCCGCGTCGGCCTGCTCCCGGGGGCTCGGCCCCTCGGGGTCGAAGCGGGTGCCGCCCGGCTCGCAGGCGACGGCCGCGCCGCCGTCGCCGGGGTCGAACGTCAGCGCCGGGGCGGCGGTGAGCGTCACGCAGATCGCGCCGGTCGGGTCGCAGCTCTCCCGGGTGAACCCCTCCTGCCAGTTGCTGACGGACACGAAGGTCGGGACGTCGATCAGTGAGGGGGTCCCCGCGGCGGGGTCGCTCACCAGGGCGGGATCGAGCAGCTCACCGCGGACGTCCGCCAGCAGGTCGCCGGCCACCTCCTGCGGCGACGGGAGCGGCACCTCGCCCGGCTCGAGCCATTGCGGGATGTAGGGCCCGTACTGGGGGTTGCCGTTGATGTACTGGACGCACTGGTACGCCTTGATGTCGGGACTGGCGCCTTCCGGCTTGCCCCAGGGCTCCGACCCCGGGTTCACCTGCTCCCAGGGGTTGCACACCAGGTAGTTGTCCGGGTCGAAGCCGCCGCCGCCCCCGTCGCCGTCGTCGCCCGGTGTGGTGGGCCCCGTGGTGGTGCTGCCGCCTTGGCAGATCGTCACGCTGACCATCTTCCCCGTCACGCGGCTGCGCACGGCCGTCGTCACCGGCGTCTGGCCGGGCGGGCACGCCGCGGACGGTGCGGCCGTGGCCGTGGCCGTGGCCAGCGGCAGGCCCAGCAACAGCACCAGGCCCACGGCGGCGATCGAGAGGCGTCGTCCCTTGCGCATCATGCGTCCTCCGTGTCCGTGCCGTCGGTGCGGCACCCTGTCTCCGTCCCCAGGAGCTCCAGCTCCCGCAGACGCCACTGGCCATCGATGCGGACGGCCACACCCCTGCCCGGTTGGTCGGTGAGTCGAACGTCCTCCACGGGATCGCCCTGCGCGTCGTGCACGCTGTAGTGATGCTCGTCACAGGTCGGGAAAGTGACCTCGTCGTCGGACACGGCCTCGATCTCGCCGTCGAGCCACGAGGCGATCGCCGGCTCGCCCGCCTCGGACGGCTCGACCGTCAGCCCCTCCTCGGCGTTGGCCCGCCAGCCCGCGAGCGTCTGCTCGGCCGCGTCGCTGTCGGGCTCGAAGATGTCGAGGTACTCCTCGACCGTGGGGTTCGACGGGTCCTGCGCCGCCGGCTGGTCGGCGAGGATGTCGTTGACCGTCGTCTCGTACCGGGCCAGCAGGTCCTCGACGTAGGGCTGCACCGCGGCGCCGTCGGATCCGGGCGGCTCCGTGGACGTCGGGTCGAGCTGCACGCCCTCGACCCCGTCGCCCGAGCCGGTGCTGGCGTCGTCGTCCGACCCCGACGAGCACGCGCCGACAGCCAGCAGCGAGACGGCCAGAACAGCTGTGTGTCGCCATGTCACGGCGGTGTGCACGGTCGGCGCTCCTCTCTGTCCGGGCAGGGTGCTGGTTCTGACACAAGAAGTCACCGCTCCCCAATAGCGCTTACGGCCCTCGCGTTTGTCCAGCGAAACACCATCGATTTCACCACCGATTCACCGAGTGAGGGGGTCGGCCCCGTGGCTACAGCGCCAGCTCGACGTCGACGAGCGTCGTGTACCACCCGCTGTCCGTGAAGGCGTCACTGCTCTCCTCGCCCACGTAGATGTCGAGATGCTTCGCCCCGCCGGTGCCCGTCGGGAGCGGCTCGCCGACCAGCCAGCGGGCGTCGGAGATGCGGTCGCACACCTCGTCGGCCACCTCGGTGCCCTCGGCCGCCTGCCCGCAGTCTTCCACCCGGAAGTGGGTGCCGCTCCGGAGCACGTCGGGCTCGGCTCCGACGCTCACGAACGGGCGCAGCACGCCGCCCGCGGCGTCGCGGGGCGCGGTGTCGAGCCAGAACCCCCGCTCGGCCGACCAGTTGAGCACCAGCCCGGCGTGGTCGCCGCTGGTGAGGCGACCGTTGCCCTCCAGCTCCACGGCGTCGACGAAGTCGCCCGGGTAGCGGCCGAGGACGTCGTCGCCCCGCTCGCAGCCGACCGCCTGCCGGCACCCCACCACCCGCCGCGTCGGCCCCTCGTGGTAGCGCTCGACCGGCGTGTAGTACACGGTCAGCTGCCAGCCGGTCTCCGCCGGGTCGGCCCCGTCGCCACCGCCGCAGCCGGCGAGGCTCGCCGCCAGCAGCACCGCTCCGACCACCCACCGCGCCCGCACGACCTTGACGTTAGGGAACGAACCTGCCCCCGCCGTCCCGCGCAGTAGGCGAGGGCAGGTTCGGCTGGGGTCACGCCGCCGACGTGAGGGTCTGCAGCGTCGTGCGCAGCCGGGTCAGCGCACCGTCGATCCAGGGCAGCGCCAGCGGGTCGGGCGCCCGCAGCGCGGCCCAGCGCTCCTCGTCGCTGCGGCCGTAGAGCAGGCTGGTCGCCGCCCGGAAGCGCAGCGCCTCGGGCGCGTCGCCGAACGCCTCGCCCGGCAGGACGCCCACGCCGTGGTGCTCCATCAGGTGGCGGGCCAGCTCGCCGCCGCTGCTGATCCCCACCCGGGCCAGCACCTCGCGCTGCGTGCCCAGGTCGGGGTACACGTAGAACCCTGCCTGCGGCGCCCGGCAGCTCGCCCCGGCGGCGACGAGCTCCCGGTGCACGGCGGTGGCGACGGTCTGGTGCAGCGCCCGGCTGGCGGCCACGTGGGCGACGACCTCGGCGGGCTCGTCGAACACGTAGGCGGCGACCTCCAGCATTGGCTGGGCCACGCTGGTCCACAGCTCGCTGGCCAGGCCGATCACCTCCTGCTTCACCCGGTCGCCCAGCGCGCTGTCGGGCATGCGGGCGCAGCCGATCCGCCAGCCGCCCAGCGCCATGTTCTTGCTGAGGCCGGTGGTGACGAAGCAGCGCCCGGGGGCGTAGGCCGCCGGGCTGAGGAAGTCGTCGGGCTGGTAGCAGAGGTCGCGGTAGATCTCGTCGGACACGACGGCGAGGTCGTGCTCCTCGGCGACCGCGCACACCCGGGCCAGCAGCTCGGCGCCGGCGACGGTGCTCGTCGGGTTGTCGGGCACGGTGAGCAGCAGGATGCCGGGCGTCCGGCCCTGCCTCCGGGCCCGGCGGAGGGCGTCGTCCAGCAGGTCGGGGTCGGGCACGCCGCCCGACGACTCCGGCGCCGGAACCCGCAGCACCCGCTTGCCGGCCAGGGTGGCCTGGGGCTCGTAGCTGACCCACGAGGGGCCGGGCAGCACGACGTCGCCGGGCAGGCAGGCGATCAGCGCGTAGAGGAGCGGCTTGCTGCCGGGGCCGTACACCAGCTGGTCGCCGTCGGTGGGCAGGCCGCGGCGGGTGAAGTAGCCGGCGGCGGCCCAGCGGGCGGGCGACGAGCCGGCGACGGGGGCGTAGTGGTTGCGCCGCACGGCCCCGGCCAGGCGACGGGCGACCTCGGGCAGCACCGGGAGGCCCGCCTCGCCGAAGCCGAGGTGCAGCACGGACTCGCCCGCGGCGTGCCGGGCCTGGAGCTGCTCGTTGATGGCCAAGGTCGCTGATTGGGAGACCATGCCCGCAACTATGGCATTTTCATTCAGGAATGCAAGTGGAGTTGCAGATAGAGTGGCGGGCATGGGACCGGACAGCTACGAGGCACTCGTCGCGCTGCTGCACGAGCGCCTGCCCGACCTCAGCCGCTCGCACCGGCTGCTCGCCGACCGGGTGCTCGCCGACCCCGAGGGCATCGCCTTCATGACCATCGGCGACCTGGCGGGCGCGGTCGACGTCAACGAGTCGACCGTGGTGCGCTTCGCCACCGGGCTCGGCCTCAAGGGCTACCCGGGGCTCACCCGGCTGTGTCGCGACAAGCTCAGCGAGGAGGCCCAGCTGCTGCGGCGCTTCACCAACGCCGAGCAGCAGCGCCACGCCGGCGACGACCCGCTGGAGCAGGCCGCCGCCTTCGACCAGGCCAACGTCGCCCGCACCCTGGCGCGCATCGATCCCGACACCTGGTCGGCCACGGTCGAGGCGCTGGCGGGGGCGCCGCGGGTGCACGTGCTGGGCCTGCGCAAGGTCCACTCCGTGGCGTTCCTGCTGTCGTACCTGCTGGGGATGGTGCGCGACGACGTCGAGCTGCTCAGCCCCGCCACCGGCACCCTGGTGGAGGGCCTGCGCCGGGTCCGGCCGGGCGACTGCTTCGTCGCCGTCTCCATCCACCGCTACATCCGTGAGACCGTCCAGGGCTTCCGCTGGGCCAGGGACGCCGGTGCCACCACGATCGCGCTGACCGACAACGCCGGCTCCCCGCTGGTGCCCGACGCCGACCACACCTTCTACGTCGACACCGCCGGCGTGGCGGTGCTCCGCTCCCTCACCGGGTTCGTGACGCTGGTCCAGGCGCTGGCCAACGGGGTCGCCGCCGAGCGGGGCGACGCGGCCCGCGCCACCCTCGGCGTCGAGGAGTCCCTGCTCGACGAGTTCGGCGTCTACGAGTAGCTCAGCCGAGCAGGATCGCGACGACCCACCCGACGGCCAGCCCGGGCCCGAACGGGAGGTGCTTGGGCCCGCGGCCGACGAGCCGCAGCACCACGACCGCCAAACCCGTCACGACGAAGGCGCCCCACACGACCAGCAGCAGGCCCTCGGCGCCGGCGACCATCGCGGTCACGGTGGCGGCGGCGAGGCGCACGTCGCCGAAGCCGACGGCCCGGGCCAGCCACAGCACCGTGCACCCGGCCACCAGGAGCGCCGCGAACAGCACCGGTCCGACCAGCAGCTCGCCCCACTCACCGCGGTCGGCGGCGTAGGCGCCCAGCGCGACCAACGACACCGCGGTGGCGGCGTGGGCCACGAGCGTCGGGACGCGACCCTCCACGACGTCGACCAGGGCGGCGGCCACGATCCCACCGGCGGCGAGGCCGGGCGCCGCGGGCACCGGGCTCGCCGCCTGGGTCAGCGCCGAGGCCGCCCCCGCCAGCAGCCCGCCGAGCCACCACAGCCGCCGCCCCCCGTCGGTGTGCGCCGTCGTCCGCACCCCGATGGCGGCCACCGCCGCCGCGAGCACCGCCACCACGACCGTCATGGCAAATTGCGTCCGAAAACCCGCATGGAGCGGGCCGACCGACGCAATTTGCCGGAGGACGGCACGGTCACGTCACGTCAACCGGGCCGCGAGGCGCTCCAACTCGGCGACCCGGCTGGCCTTCACCAGCACGGCGACGCCCTCCCCGAGTGGGCCGAGGGCGGCGACGGCGGCGTCGAGGTCGTCGCCGTCGACCAGCACGCCGCCGTAGGCCGGGACGCCCACGCTCACCACCTCGATGCCCAGGTCGCGGGCCAGCTCGCCGATGCCGACGTGCTCGGCGTCGCTGGTGGCGCCGATCTCGGCCATCACCCCGAGCACGGCGACCCGGCGGGTGGCCGGCAGGGCGGCCAGGGCCTGCAGGGCGGCGGCCATCGAGGTGGGGTTGGCGTTGTAGGCGTCGTTGACCAGCACCGCCCCCGACGTCAGCCGCACCACCTCCATCCGCCACGGGGAGAGCTCGGCGGCGGCCAGCGCCTCCGGCAGCGCCTCGACGGGGACGTCGCACGCCAGCGCCGCGGCCCCGGCGGCCAGGGCGTTCTCCACCATGTGGACGCCGCGGACGTTCAGCTGCACGTCCGCGGAGCCCCAGGGGGAGCGCAGCGTGAAGCGGGCGCGCAGGTCGTCGTCGACGGTGACGTGGTCGGCGTGGACGTCGCCGCCGGCGCCGAACGTGAGCGCCCGGGCGCGGGTGCGTGCCGCCATCGCCGCCACCCGGGGGTCGGCGGCGTTGAGCACCGCGGTGCCGTGCGCCGGCAGCGCCTCCACCAGCTCGGCCTTGGCGGCGGCCACGTCGTCGATCGTGCCGAAGACCTCGGTGTGCACCGCGGCCACCCTGGTCACCACGCCGACCGTCGGCAGGGCCAGGTCGCACAGCGCCTTGACGTGCCCCCGGTCGCGGGCGCCCATCTCCACCACCAGCGCCTCGGTGCCCTCGGGGGCGTTGAAGAGCGTGAGCGGCACACCCAGCTCGTTGTTGAACGACTTGACGCTGGCCGACGTGCGCCACCGGGCCGCGAGGGCCGCGGCCAGCAGGTCCTTCACCGAGGTCTTGCCGACCGACCCGGTGACCCCGACGACGTGGGCGTCGGCACCGAGGTGGTCGCGGGCGTGGCGGCCCAGGTGCGCCAGGGCGACGGCGGTGTCGTCCACCACCACGGCGCTGCCCCCGACCAGCTCCCGGCTGGTGAGGTAGCCCGCCGCGCCGGCGGCCAGCGCTGCGCCGACGAAGTCGTGCCCGTCGCGCTCGGCCACCACCGGCACGAACAGCTGGCCCGGCGTGATCGACCGGGAGTCGATCGTGGCCCCCGACACCTGCAGGTCGGGCCCGTCGAGACGGCCACCGGTCGCCGCCGCCACGTCGCTCAGCTTCAGGTCCACAGCGCCCGATGATGGCACCTACGCTCACTGGCCATGACCAGCAGCGATCGTGTCCGCCTCGTCGTGCTCTTCGGGGGCCAGTCAGCCGAGCACGAGGTGTCGTGCACGACGGCGGCCCACGTCCTGCAGGCGGCCGACCCCGAGCGCTACGAGCTCGTGCCGATCGGCATCACCCGCGAGGGCACCTGGGTGCAGTCCGACGACGCCGTCGCCGCCCTGGCCCACGGCGTCGCCGAGTTCCCCGGCCGGGTGACGGCCGCCGGGACCGCGGTGGAGCCCCTGCCCACGGTCACCCCGGCGAGCACCGACGACCTGCCCGTCGTGGTCCTGCCGCTGCTGCACGGCCCCCACGGCGAGGACGGCACGGTGCAGGGGATGCTGGAGCTGGCCGGCGTGCCCTACGTGGGCAGCGGGGTGCTGGCGTCGGCCCTGTGCATGGACAAGCTGAAGGCCAAGGAGATCGCCGCCGCCAACGGCATCCCGCAGACCCCCTGGCTGGGCCTGCGCGACACCGAGCTGGCCGACGGGCCCGCCGCGGTCGAGGCCGAGGGCCTGCGCTACCCGCTGTTCGTGAAGCCCGCCAACCTGGGCTCCTCGGTGGGCATCACCAAGGTCGTCACCCCCGACGCCCTGGCCCCGGCCCTGGCGCTGGCCGCCGAGTACGACGAGTGGCTGGTGGTGGAGCAGGGCGTGGTCGACGGCCGCGAGATCGAGGTGGCGGTGCTGGGCAACGAGGCGCCGCGGGCGTCGCTGCCGGGCGAGATCGTGCCGGGCAACGACTTCTACGACTACGACGACAAGTACGTCGACGGCACCACCGAGCTCCGCATCCCGGCGCCGCTCGGCGACGAGCTCACCGCCGAGGTGCAGCGCCTGGCCGTCGAGTCGTACCTGGCGCTGCGCTGCGACGGGATGGCCCGGGTCGACTTCTTCCACCAGCAGGGCACCGGCTTCCTCCTCAACGAGATCAACACCATCCCCGGCTTCACCCCCATCTCGATGTACCCGAAGATGTGGGAGGCGTCGGGCCTGGCCTACCCCGACCTGATCGACGAGCTGGTGCGCCTGGCCGTCGACCGCCACGACCGCCGCTCCCGCTTCTCCACCAAGCGCTGAACCGAAATCTCGACAGAGATGGCCCTCTGGCCACCGTCTCTGTCGAGATTTCGGTGGGGGAGTCCCCAAGAGTGGAACGTGTTCTAATTTTGTGGTTCGCTGGTAGGCGATGCGCACCGAGATCTGCGACCGCCTCGGGATCGAGTTCCCGATCTTCGCCTTCAGCCACTGCCGCGACGTCGTCGCCGCGGTGACCAACGCCGGAGGCCTGGGCGTCCTCGGCGCCGTCGCCTTCGACGGCGACCAGCTCGAGGTCGAGCTCAAGTGGCTCGACGACCACGTGGGCGACAAGCCCTACGGCGTCGACCTCGTCATCCCCTCCAAGTACGAGGGCATGGACCTCGACGACATGTCGCCCGCCGACCTCGAGGCCGAGCTGCGCAAGCACGTGCCCGACGGCCACCGCGACTTCGCCGCCAAGATCCTCGCCGACCACGGCGTCCCCGAGATGCCGCCCGAGGACGTCCACGACCGCCAGCTCCTCGGCTGGACCAGCGTCACCGCCGGCCCCCAGGTCGAGGTGATCCTCCAGCACGACAAGGCCCGGCTCGTCGCCAACGCCCTGGGCACCCCACCCGCCGAGGTCGTCGCCGAGATCCAGTCGACGGACCGCCTCATCGGCGCCCTGTGCGGCTCGGTGCGCCACGCCCTCAAGCACAAGGACGCCGGGCTCGACTTCGTCGTCTGCCAGGGCACCGAGGGTGGTGGGCACACCGGCGAGGTGTCGTCGCTGGTGCTGTGGCCCCAGGTGATCGACGCCCTCGGAGGTGGCGGCCCCGGCAGCCTGCCGGTGCTGGCCGCCGGCGGCGTCGGCAACGGGCGCCAGGTCGCCTCGGCCATGGCCATGGGGGCCGCGGGCGTGTGGACCGGCTCGCTGTGGCTCACGGTGGAGGAGGCCGACGTGCCCCCCGCCCAGATGGAGACCTACATCGCCGCCACCAGCCACGACACCGTGCGCTCACGGTCGTTCACCGGCAAGCCCGCCCGCATGCTGCGCAACGACTGGACGGAGGCCTGGGAGCGGGAGGACTCGCCCGAGCCGCTGCCCATGCCGCTGCAGATGATGGTGGCGCTCGAGGCCGTCCAGCGGGGCCACCGCTACCCGGAGGCCGCCAAGGACGTGAACTTCAACCCGGTCGGCCAGGTCGTCGGTCAGCTCGAGAAGGTGGAGCGGGCCGGGCAGGTCGTCCAGCGCCTGGTCGAGGAGTACGTCGACGCCTGCGAGCGCCTCAACCGCCTCAACGGCGGCTGAGGCACCCGCTCGGGCGTCGGTCGCTCGGTCGCTCAGCCCGCCGCCGTGGTGGTGGTGGTGAGGCTCTGGGCGCAGCCGCTCATCACGCTCTGCAGCTCGGCCGTCAGCGGTGAGTCCTGCAGCGCCGCCTGGTCGCCGCCCGAGGTGAAGGCCAGCTCCCAGAAGTCGTGGATGAACTGGTCGTCCACGCCCTCGCTCAGGCACTCGGGCACGCCCGCCGGCACCGACGGGTCCGACCCGATCACCGCCACGAAGGCGCCCCGCAGGTCGATGCAGTCGCCGAACCAGTCGAGCAGCGCCGCGCCCTGCTCGGCGTCCGGCACGTAGGCGTCACCCTGGGCGATGGCGCCGCCGATGAAGCCCTCGATGGCGGCGGGGTCCTTGTCGGCGAGGCACTCCTCGTCGACGTCGACGTCGCCGGCCTCACCGGTGAAGCCCTCGGTGAAGCCCTGGGCCACCCCGTCGGCGACGGCCTGCCGGGACTCGGGGGCGCAGTCGACGATGCCCTGGTAGACCTCCAGGCCCTGGTCGTCGGTCAGCTCGATGCCCCAGTCGGCGTGGTCGGCGCTCGGCTCGGCCTCGATCTCCGCCGGCGTCACCTTGTCCGCCAGCTCGTCGACGCCGATCGTGTCGACGTAGGCCGCACCGACGCACTGGGCGTCCTCGTCGGACAGGTCGCCGAACGGGCTCTCCCCGTCGCCCTCGTCGCTGGTCACCGACACGGCGATGGCGTCGGCGTACTCCTCCCGGGTGCCGCCGCCGTCGTCGCTACTGCTGCTGCTGTCGCTCGACGCATCGTCGTCGTCGTCACCGCCGCACGCGCTCGCCACGAGCACCAGCGCGAGGCACGCGCTGCTCACGATCTTCCTCATCTCCGCCTTGGCTCCTTCTCCGCCCGCCGTGGGGACCGGAACCCTAACGGTCTCAGAGGGGGGTCGGAGCCTCACCCTCCGCGGTGTCACCGTGGTGGACCCGGCGCTCCCACACCCGGCGCAGCGGCGTGTGGGACTCGGGTGTGCGGCCCCAGCGCAGCTCCAGGTAGAGCGACTTGCCGGCGCCGGCCAGCGGGGTCGCCACCAGAGCGCCGGGGATGCCCGCGGCGGCGCCGCCGACCAGGGCCGCCAGCATCGTGGCGGGCGGCGACAGGTCCACCGCCTGGCCGACGACCGTCGGCTGGATGACGTGGTTCTCGATGTTCATGTAGACGAGGTAGAGCGCCAGGCAGATCAGGCCGGTGGTGAGCCCCTGGGTCATCGCCAGGATCACGAAGAAGCCGCCGCCGAGCAGCCCGCCGATCTGGGGGATCAGGTTCACCACCAGCATCCACAGCGCCGCGGCCGGGGCGAGCGGCACCTGGAACGCCAGGCCCACGGCGAGGATGAAGATGGCCGCCAGGCTCGCCACCAGCAGTGAACCGGCGAAGTAGGCGCCGAGCGTGCGGTAGAAGGTGCGGCCCACGCGGACGGCCGCGGGCTCGACGCCGGCCGGCAGCGCGGAGCGCAGCCGCTGCACCAGGCGGTCGCCGTCCACCAGCGTCGCCAGGCCCACGACCACCACCATCAGCGCCGCCAGCACGCCGTCGAGCACCGAGCGGGCCATGTTGGTGATGGAGTCGGTGTCGACGCGGGCGGGCAGGTCGGCGGCCCACTCCCGCACCTCGGTGGCGGCGTCGCGCTCCTCCAGCCAGCTGCCGACGACGGGGAAGTCGTAGGCGCTCTCGACGGTCTCGGGCAGCTCCCGGCCGAACTCCTCGGCCTGCTCCACGGCGGGCGGTCCGAGGACGAACACCAGGAGGGCGAACAGCGCCCCGACCGCCAGCGACACGATCGCCACCGCGGTGGGGCGGGTGCAGCCCAGCCGGTGGCGGAGGCGCACCACGATCGGGTCGAGGGCGAAGGCGAGCAGGAACCCGACGCCCACCCGCGTCAAGCTGTCGGGGATGTTGCGGACCAGGCCCACCAGCACGAAGGCCACGAACAGCCCGCCGGCGATCCACGCCCCCGACCGCCAGTCGAGGTGGGCCACCTGCACCACCTGCGGCTCCGCCACCGGCACATCAGGACGATCGCCAGCACCCGGCACGTCACTAGTGTACGCCTCCATGCCCCGCCCCTCGGCTCCTCTCGTGTGATGAGCGAGGACGTCGGCACCGGGACGGTCGAGACGCCGGATGTGCAACCGATGACGTTGCCGGCGCCACCGCCGCCCGGTCCGCCGACGCCCGGCGTGGTGCGGATGACCATCGGCCCCGAGGTGGTGGCCATGGTCCTGGGGTCGATCGCCGTGGGGGTCCTGGCCTTCGGCGTGGCGGTGGCGGCCCGACGGATCCTCGGCTGGGCGGTGGCGGCGGCGATCGTGGCGGCCCTGCTGGAGCCGTTCGTCGAGCGCCTCGACCGCTACCTGCCCCGGGTGGTCGCCATCCTCACCGGTCTGCTGCTGGTCGGGGTGGTGGCGGGCAGCGTGGCCACCGGCATCCTCGCCGACCTCGGCAACCAGTTCGACCGCCTCCGCGACGAGGCCCCCCGGGCCGCCGACGAGCTGGAGGACTCCGACCGCTTCGGGGAGCTGGCGCAGAACTTCCGCCTGGAGGAGCGGGTCGACACCGTGCTCGACCGGCTGCGCGACCCCACCAGCGGGGTGGCGTCCGAGAAGGCGGCCAGCGCCGCCGGCGCCTACCTGGTGGGGGCGGTGCTGACCGCCTTTCTCCTGTCGTCGGGCCCGAAGATGGGCGAGGCGGCGCTGCTGCAGGTGGCCGACGCGACCCAGCGCGAGCACCTCCGTCAGCTCGTCCGCACCGGCTTCGCCCGGGGGCGCACCTACGTGCTCTTCGGGCTGGCCAAGGCCGCGGTGGTCGGCTCCGTGGGTTGGGCGCTGTGCTACTGGCAGGACGTCCCCGCGCCCATCGTGCTGGGGGTCGCGGTGGCGGCGCTGAGCGTCGTGCCCGGCTTCGGCGTCCTGGTGGCCGGGATCTTCGCGGTGCTGCTGGAGGCCGGCCTGGGCACCGTCGAGGGCGTCATCTGGCTGGCCGTGGCCTTCGTCCTGCTGCAGGCCGCCGACGTGGTCTTCGTCCGGCGGATCGTGATCCCCCGCTCCCTGTCGGTCGGCCCCGCCGTGGTGGTGATCGCGGTGATCGTCGGCTTCGAGGTCTACGGCATCGGCGGCGCCCTCTTCGCCGCCGTCCTCGCCATCTTCGCCATCGCGATGCTCGACGCCGCCGGCGGCATCATCGAAGCCGCCGAGTCCCAACCTCCGTCCCAGCCCTCGACGACACCTCCCGACGCCTAGCCCCGAGGGGAGGGTTCTCAGGTCTGGTCGAGGGAGGCGAGGGCGGGGTCGACGAAGCCGGGCGGGCGGGTGAGCTCCTCGGAGCGGACCATCCCGAAGGGCCAGGTGGCGGAGCGGGTCGTGGTGCCCCGGGCCGCCGTGTGCTGCAGCACGGACACCTCGTCGCCCAGGTCGCAGAGCCGCAGGCACAGCATCAGCAGAGCGACCGGCGTCGGCTCGACGGCGAAGACGGTCCGTCGTGCCCCCCGCTTCGGCCCGGTGACCCGCAGTTCGGTGGCGACCACCTCGTGGGCGGCGAAGGCGCTGCGCAGCAGCTCGTTCACCTGCCCCGCCCCCTGGGTCACCGCGGCCCGACCCGCGGCGTTGATGTCGGCGACGTCGGCGTCGTCACCGGCGAGGAACCGACCCACCTCGTCCACCAACCACGCCGCCGGGCACACGTGCCCCAGCTCGTCCTCCTCGTCACCCGACATGAGTGTTAGGTAAACCTAACTACGGCCCCCTGTCAACCGCCGTCGAGACTCCCCGCCGGCGCCACCCACTCCGCCTCCAGCCCGGAGACCTCCGCGATCCGCTCGAAGTCCCGGTCGTAGTGCAGCACCGAGATCCCCGCCTGCAAGGCGCTGGCGGCGATCACGCAGTCGGCGAGACCCACCTGCCGGTGCTTGCCGGCCTCGGCGAGTGCCTCCATCAAGTCGAGCGCTCGGTCGAGGGTTGCCGTCGTGATGGGCACCTCCGCCAGTGCTCGGCGTTCCCTGATGGTCTCGCTGACGGCCCGTGCCCGTCGCGAGTAGACGTACTCCAGGTCGATCATCCGGCACGTCCAGAGCTTGCCGGCCAGAGCGAGGGCCTCGAGTCGTTCGGCGACGGCCGGTTGATGGCCGCGGGCGAGAACCGACGTGTCGACGAGTCGGCGGGGCTCAGCCATCGTCGGGCTCAAGTGGGAAGTCGGGCCTTCTGAGCGCCTTGAGCTCCTCCGGTGTCAGGTCGGACGGCTGGGTCTTGAGGCGTTCGATGTGCCGCATGACGAGGTCGTCGTTGGTGAGCTTCTTGAGGGCGACCTCGATGGTGCCCTTGATCGTCTTCTCGCCGGAGACGGCCCGCGCCCGTTCCAGCAGCTGGTCGTCGATGTCGACAAGGCGTTTCGTCACTACCGTCAAGATACACAATCCTCTCGACTGTATATACCGCTCGAAGGCAGAGTAACACAGGGAACAACGAGAGGGTGTGAGCTACTCCGGGAAATCGCCGGCGTCGACGCGGAGGTGGCGGAGCAGGTCGGTGATGCGGTCGAGGTCGCCGTCGGTGAGGTTCCCCATCCCGAGGGAGATCTCGCTGGTGGCCTCGGTGGCTGCCTCGACCACCTTGCGCCCCTCGTCGGTGATCTCGGCGAGGGTGGTCCGCCGGTCGGTCGGGTGCGACGCCCGCCGCACCAGGCCCTGGTCCTCGAGTCGGTCGATGATGTTGGTGACGCTCGTGGGGTGGAGCATCAGCCGGGACCCCATCTTGCCCATCGGCAGGGAACCGTTGCGGCTGAAGAACAGCAGCACCAGGGCCTCGTAGCGGGCGAAGGTCAGGTCGAGCGGCCGCAGCACGGCATCGACCCGGGCCAGCACGATCTGCTGGGCCCGCATGATCGACGTGACCGTGGCCATCGCCGACGCGCCCTTCCAGCCGTGAGACTCCCACTGCCGCCGGGCCTCGGCGATCGCGTCGAAGGGGAGCGGCCGGCTGTTGAGGCTCATTGCCCGCCAACACTAGACGCACGTCCAACGTTCGGGAACCCGTCGTTTGGGTGTTCGGGATGTTGAAGGTTCAACCCTCGGTAGCCAGAAACTAGGAGTTCCCACTAAGCTCCGCGATGTGGCCGGGGGAACACGATTCATCGAGGACGTCCTGGCGGGTGAGCGGCGGCCGCCCGCCGGGATCACCACTGTCGTGGAGGGCGGCACCCTGAGGAGCGACCTGCTCGACGAGCTGCGTGTGGCTGCGCGGCGACGTCGCGGGCTGGTCCTCGGAGTGACGGGCACGGGAGGCTCCGGCAAATCCTCCCTTGCCGACGAGCAGGTGCGCGGTCTTCGCCCCGACTTCGGGGCCGAGCTGCGCATCGCCGTCCTGGCAGTCGACCCCACCCGCCGGCGGGCGGGTGGGGCGCTGTCGGGACGACAACGGCGGGCTCCCTAGCGGTACGTGCGACGGTCGGGCCTGGCTCCCCCCGGGCCCGACCAGGGTCGCCGGATCGCCGACGTCGCTGGGGTCAGCCCGGTTCGGTGACGCCCAGCTCCGCCAGCAGGCGGGAGCGGAGGGCGGCGAACGCCGGGGCGCTGCGGAGGCGGGGGGCCGGGACGGCGACGGGTTCGTCGCAGCGGATGCGGCCGTCGGTGAGCACCAGCACCCGGTCGGCGAGCAGGATCGCCTCGTCGACGTCGTGGGTCACCAGCAGCACCGCCGGCCGGTAGCGGGCGCACAGCTCCTGCAGCAGCAGGTGCATCCGGATGCGGGTGAGGGCGTCGAGGGCGCCGAACGGTTCGTCGAGCAGGAGCAGCTCCGGCTCCCGCACCAGCGCCCGGGCCAGGGCCACCCGCTGGGCCTCGCCGCCCGACAGCGTCACCGGCCAGGCCCGGGCGTGGCCGCTCAGGCCCACCTCCTCCAGCATGGCGGGGCCTCGGCGGGCGGCCGCCGCCGAGAGCCCCACGGTCACGTTCGGCAGCGTCCGCACCCACGGCAGCAGCCGCGGCTCCTGGAACACCACCGAGCGCCGGGCGGGCACCTGCGCCGAGCCGGAGTAGTCGCCGTCGAGGCCGCCGAGGGCCCGCAGCAGCGTGCTCTTGCCCGACCCGCTGCGGCCCAGCAGGGCCACGAACTCGCCCGGGGCGATGGTCAGGTCGAGCCCGTCGAGCACGACCCGCCCGTCGAACTCCCGCCGCAGGCCCTGCACCTCTACGGCGGTCGAGGCCGTCGAGGCGGTGGTGGTCGAGGCCGTCACGAGCCCGTGAAGCCGCGGCGCCAGGCCAGCAGCGTGCGCTCGAGGAGGCGGACGATGGCGTCGGCGACGAAGCCGAGGAGCCCGTAGATCGACAGCGCCAGCAGGATGATGTCGATCCGGTAGGTGCTGCGGCCCAGCGTGAGCAGGTAGCCGAGGCCGCTGCGGGCGTTGATCTGCTCGGCGAAGATCAGGATCAGCCAGGCGCCCACCAGGGCGAAGCGCAGGCCTACCAGGAACCCGGGCACCGCGCCCGGCAGGATCACCCGCCGGGCCAGCCCCAGGCGCCCGAGCCCGAAGACCCGCCCCGCCTCCACCAACCGGTCGTCGATCCCCCGGATCGCCGCCAGCGTGTTGAGGTAGATGGGGAACGTGGTGCCGATGGCGATCAGCAGCACCTTGGGCTGCTCGCCGATGCCGAACCAGATCATGATCAGCGGCAGCATCCCGATGGTCGGCACCGACCGCAGCATCTGCAGCGTCGAGTCGAGCAGGTCGTCGCCCAGCCGGGACAGCCCGGAGACCGTGGCGAGCAGGACGCCGGCCGTGATGCCGAGAGCCAGCCCCTGCACCACCCGCCCCAGCGACGTGAGCAGGTGCTCCTGCAGCTCGCCGCTGGCGGTCAGGTCGCGGGCGGCGGCGAACACGTCGCCCGGCGGGGCCATCGTCCGCTCGCCCAGCACGCCGGTGGCGCACAGCACGTGCCACACCAGCAGCACCCCGAGCGGCCCGCCCAGCCGGCGCACCCCTCGGGGGATGAGGGGGCGCCGGCTGCGGGGGGCGAACGTGCGGGCTTCGGTGAGCGCCGGTGCGGCGACGTCGCCGGGAGCCCGGTCCCGGTCCTGGGCTCGGTCCCGATCCTTATCGACGAGATCGACCGTGGTGGGGGTGACGACGGCGGTCACGACTGGTCCACCCGCTCGACGATGCCGTTGTACTCCTCGATCACCCCGGGGTCGTAGACGACGGAGACATCGACCTCCTCGGTGAGGCCGATGTCTCCGCCGTCTACGACCCCGGGG
>DATHJB010000159.1 GCA_035316325.1 Acidimicrobiales bacterium | reverse complement strand
TTCATCCTGCGCCACGACGTGATCCACGTCGGCGGGGGCAACACCGCCAACATGCTCGACGTGTGGCGGCGCCAGGGCGTCGACAAGGTGCTGCGGGAGGCCTGGGAGGGCGGTGCGGTGATGACCGGCGGCTCGGCCGGGGCGATCTGCTGGTTCGAGGGCGGGACCACCGACTCGTACGGCCCCGAGCTCCAGCCGCTGAGGGACGGGCTCGGGTTCCTGCCGGGCAGCCTCTGCCCCCACTACGACGCCGCGGGCCGGCAGCCCCTCTACCACGAGGCCCTGCTCTCCGGCGCCCTGCCGGCGGGCTACGCCATGGACAACTTCGCCATGCTCCAGTTCGACGGCACCTCGCTGGTGGGCGCGGTCGCGTCGCAGGAGGGCCAGGAGGCGTTCACGGTGCGGGTCGAGGACGGCAAGGTGGTCGAGGAGCCCGTCGCGGTGAAGCTCCTGGCCCCGTCGGCCGACGCCGGCCCACCGCCACCGTCGTCCTAGACGAGGGTTCAGGCGTCGTCGTCGGGTTGGTTGCTGCCGGCGGGGAGCTGGCGGTTGGACGGCGGCTTCGGCTTGGAACGGCCGAAGCTGGGGAAGCGGGGCCGTCGGAACGGCTGCTTGCCCGTCAGCCGGGACGGCCGGCGGACCTGGGCGATGGCGTCGCGGGCGGACACCCGCTCGGCCTCGTCGGCGGTGGGCTCGCTGCTGCGGCGCTGCATCGTGCTCTTGAGCCGGTCGACCAGCGACGGCCCGGCCGGTGGCGTCGCATCCTCTTCGGGCGGCCGTCCGCCGGGCCACGCCCAGCTCCCGGGACGGCTGCCGCCGGACTGGCCCCGGCCCCGCTGCACCCGCACCGCCTCGTCCTGGCCCCCGTCCCCCGGCTCCCGCCGCCGCAGTGGCGGTGTTGCCGCGAGACGCTGGCGTGACGGGGTCGCCGGACCTCCGGTGTCACCCGCCGGCGGAGCTCCGGTGGTGGGCGGCGGGTCGGTTCCCGGCCGGCGGGCCCGGGGCGGGCCGGGCGTCGGGGTGTCGGGGCCGAGGGGGCCGGCCCCGGGCGGCGCGTCGGGTCTCGGGCGGCGGGCCTCGGGACGACCGGTCGGGGGTGCGCCTTGGGCCTCCGCCGGCGCCGGTGCGTCGGGTCTCGGTCGACCCGGACGGGTACGACCGGGCGCCGGGGTGTCCGTGGGCGGCGACCCGGCGCCGGTGGTCGGCGGGGGAGCGCCCGACGGGCGGGCCGACCGCGTGGGAGGACGTTGCGGGGCCCGGGCCTTGGCCTTCGGGTTGGTGCCGGCGGGACGGCGGGGGCGCGGGGCGCCGTCCGGGCTGACCGTGGGCGTGCCCCGGGGCGGGGTCGGCGGGCCCTTGGCCGTGCCGGGGGCCGGGATGTACACGGCGCCCGACGGAGGCTTCCCGGCTGACGGCGTGGGCTCGGCGGCGGGAGGAGCCGGCGCTTCTACAACCGGCGGTGGCGCCTCGGGTGGCGGGACGGGGACGGTGTCGCTGGGGCTGATCGCCTCGGCCGGTCCCGCCGTGTCGATGACCGGGCCCGCGGGCGCCTTGGACTCGGACTCCGACTCGGCCTCGGTGTCGGATCCTTCGGCGGCGGCAGCGGCAGCCTTCTCGGCGGCGGCCTCCTGGGCCGCGAGCGCAGCCTTCTCCGCCTCCCGGCGGGCCTTCTCGCGGGCATCCTTGCGACGCTGCCACAGCGTGCGGCGCACGCCCTTCGACGGCTGCTCCGGCTTCGGGCCCGCCTTCGACGAGACCATGTCGAGGATCATCTGGTGGAACTTCGCCGGGTCGTTGATGTCGGAGAACTCCCGGAGCCCCGACTCCTCGTTCGCGGACTCGATGAAGATCGTGGCGAACCCCATCAGCCGCCCGATCGGCTTCTGCCGGTAGCCCAGGCCGGTCATGCGGGTCCACGGGATCGACGCCAGCTTGCGGCCGATGATGCCCGACACCCGGATGAGCCGCAGGTTGGTGATGACGTAGCTGGTGTAGCGCTGGCTCAGCCGCCTCATCGCCAGCACCAGCAGCACCAGGTCGAGCACCAGGATGATCAGCAGGATCCACCAGCCCGAGAGGTCCATCCGCACGAAGGCGAAGACCACGGGGAGCATGACGGTGGCGAGCGCCACCGGGATCATGTTCTGGATGAGGAAGGCCCGGAAGGACGGGTGGTCGGTGTGGACGACGTACTCGTCCTCGGCGAGGTACTCGCCGACCACCTCGTCGGGCAGGGGGAGGTAGTGACGCCGCCAGTCGGTGAACCGCTCCGCGAGCGACTTGTCCGGCTCCTCGACCACCACCGGCGCTCGTTCTCTGACCGCTACGGACCCGTCCGCGTCGGTGCTCAGCTCCTGAAGCGTCGGGTCTTCGCTGTCACCAGCCGGCCCGCGCGGCGGAGAACGGCGCGTCTGGGTCACTCAACCACGTTTTGAGAGAACTCGTTGGCCTTGTCGAAGGCGTCCTGCAGGAAATCGCTCGTGTTACCGATGAACTCTCCGGTCGACTCGCCCGCTCCTGTGGGATCGTTCCAGACCGACAGGGCGACGAATATGCCGACCAGCACGATCGCGATCTTCTTCGGTTCGACGTTCACAGAGACCTCCCACCCGGCTCGACCCGCTCACGGACAGGCCAGACAGGCTGGCTTTCTCGCCAACACGCGAATCCTAACGGTGTAACTCTAGATCGGACAACACCCAGACGAGGGATCAGGGCACTGGGTGTGTCGCGACGCTGTCCGCTACTCGCAGACTTTCGGTAGAGCTTCCACCGTCGCACGGTGCGCGGCCAGGTCGTCTCCCGGAATGGTCACCGAGCCGTTGGCTCCGGCACCGTCGCCCAGGCTGAACACGTGGTCGGGCGCCACGCCGCCGGTCTGGAAGGCGAGGATCTTGTCGTCGCTGTTGCCGTAGGCGAAGTCGGTGATCACGCCCTGGCTGCGCTCACGCACCAGCTCGTCGGAGATGCCCAGGGCCGGCTGCTCGTCCACGCGGTCCTCCGGCGAGGGCGAGAACAGGCGGGTCCGCGGGCCGCGGGCGAAGCCGCCCGTGTCGAGCCACTGGTTGAGCGCGTCGACGACCAGCAGGTCGCCGATCGCCAGGCTCGACGGCGCCAACGTGAAGTAGATGATCTCGTAGCCCTTGGCCTGGTAGGTCTTGGTGAGCTCGGCGGCGCCCATGCGGGGCCGCGGCGCCGGGGGGCCGTCGACGATCCACGAGTTGAACTCCTCGTCGACCGCCATCAGCGCGCCGACGATCTCGAACGCGACGGCATGGCGTGCCTCGGTGCACGGCGGCAGGGTGGTCGGCCCTGTCTCCGTCGCCTCGGAGCCCGTGTCCGCGCTCGACTCTTCGTCCGCGCCCCCGGCGTCGTTGCCGCATCCGGCCGCTATTGCAACCAACAGTGCCACCAGAGCGGCCTTGCTTACCCCAGCTGTGAGTGCCCCCATGCACCCAACATTATGACAATTTGTAGTCGACCCCGCCCAAAATTGTCATCTACACACCCTGGGCAGGGACTTCACGGCTTCGAGCTGGGCCGCGAGGTCGTGACCCGGGGTCATGGACGCCGCCCTGGCCGCCCGAGAGGTCCATCCCGGCGGCGGGCCGACCCCCGAAGGACGCCGCTTCGTCGGCCGTCGTCGGTACCTTCGGGGCCGATCGTGACGCCTCGCCCGGTGGGTCGTCGGTGGCGGCGCCCGCCTGCTCGCCCGCTCCGAGGGAGACCGTTCCGGTGGGTCGCCGACAGCGCCGACTCGGGGGTCGGTGACGTCGAGGGATCTCGTCGCGGGGCCCACCGTGTGCGGTTGCCAGGACGGTCCGGGTGGTGGTTCGTCGGTCGGACCCGTTGCCTCTCGTCAAGGTGCCGTTCACCTCGAACACCAGGTAACGGTGGTTATTGTCCACGCCGGTGCCGGGGCGACGCGTTGCCGCCGCACCACCGGCGCCGACACTGTCCGCGTCGGCCGGTAAGTCGCCTGATCCCGATGGCCGAAGTCGTTACGATCCGGTCCGGACGGGAGGCGGACGTTGGCGCTGCTGGAGATGGATGCGGTCGTGAAGCGCTACCGCCGGGGCGGCGAGGACGTCGTGGCGCTCGGCGGCGTCGACCTGGCCGTGGAGCCTGGTGAGCTCGTCGCGCTCGTGGGACCGTCGGGGTCGGGCAAGTCGACGCTGCTGCAGATCGCGGGCGGGCTCGACCTCCCCGACACGGGCCGGGTGGTGGTCGACGGGCGTGATCTGGCCGAGCTGTCGGTGGCCGAGCGGGCCCGGGCGCGGCGTCGCCAGATCGGCTTCGTGTTTCAGTTCTTCCACCTCCTGCCGACGCTCAGCGTGGCCGAGAACGTGGAGCTTCCGCTTTTGCTGGACCGACGCCGCAACCGCGGAGCGCGCGTGCGCGGGCTGCTGGAGCGCGTGGGGATCGACCACCGGGCCGGGCACCTGCCGGCCGAGCTGTCCGGCGGTGAGATGCAGCGGGCCGCCATCGCCCGTGCCCTGGTCGGGGAGCCGGAACTGCTGCTCGCGGACGAGCCGACCGGCAACCTCGACTCGGCGACCGGCGCGGACGTGCTGGAGCTCCTCGCCGGGGTCGTGGACGAGGCCGGCACCACGCTGGTGATGGTCACCCACGACGAGGCCGCCGCGGCCCGGGCCGACCGGGTGCTCCACCTGCGGGACGGTCGCCTCGTCGACACCCACGCCGACGCCCGTGCCGACGCCGGCAAGCAGGGCGGCGGGTGATGCGCCTCCTGCGGCTGCTGGCGTGGCGGCCGCTGCGCCGGCGCCCGTTGCGGGCCCTGCTGGCGATCGTGGCCGTGGCCGCCGGCACCGCCATGGCGGTGAGCATCCTGGTCGTGCGGTCGAGCGTCGCCGACTCGGTGCAGGAGTTCGGCGAGACGCTGGCCGGCCCGACCGAGCTGCGGGTCGTCGGGGCCGTCCGGCGTGGCGGCCTGGAGCCCGACGTCGTCGACCGGGTGGCCCGCACCGAGGGCGTCGCCGCCGCCATCCCGGTCGTCCAGGCCGTCACGTTCGTCGACAACCTCGAGGACGGGGGCGACGACGTGGCCTTCGTGCTGGGCGTCGACTGCCGGGTCGAGCAGATGGCCGGCGACTTCGGCTGCACCGACGAGAAGGTCGCCGACCACGGCGACGTGCCCCTGGCGGTCGGCCCCGGAGTGCCCGCCGGCTCCCGGCTCCACACCGACGCCGGCATGGTGACCCTGCCCGCCCGGCCGGTGTTCGAGGGCCTCGTCGGGCTGGGGGCGAACCGCTTCGTGGTGTACCCGCTGCCGGCGGCGCAGCGGCTCTTCACCCGGGGCGACCGGCACGACGTCGTGTACGTCAGCACCGAGGCCGGCGCCGACGTCGACGTGGTGCAGCGGCGGCTGGAGGACGTCGTCGGCGAGCAGAACAGCGTCCTCGACGCCAGCCAGGGCCCGCCCGAGGTGGAGCTGCTGCTGTCCGGCGTGCTGCCGATCTTCTCCCTGCTGGGCCTGTTCGGGCTCGGCATCGGTGGCCTGCTCGTCTACAACACGGTGACGCTGTCGCTGGAGGAGCGCCGCCGCGAGCTGGCCATCACCGGCGCGCTGGGCGGCACGAGGACCGTCATCGGCGGCACCGCCTTCGCCGAGGCCGCGGTGCTGGGCGTGGCCGGTGGCCTGCTCGGGGCCGTCGGCGGGCGGGTGGTCGCGGCGCCGATCGTCGAGTCGATCTCGGGCTTCACCCGCGACTCCGCCGCCATACCGGTGGAGCTGCACGTCGGCCCCGGGTCGCTCCTGACCGGCGCCGTGCTGGGCCTGGTCACGGCGATCGCCGCCACGGTGCTGCCGGTGCGGCGGGCCTGGCGGGCGGCCGTCGCCGAGGAGCTGTCCGGGCGCCGCACCTACGAGCAGCCGCCGGCGGCGAACTTCGCCAAGCGGGCGCTGGGCTGGGACCTGGTGACGTGGGCGGGCTGCGGCCTGGTGCTGCTGGCCCGGCGTGACGGCGGCCTCGAGCCCTGGCAGGTGCCCGTCGGCGGCCTCGGGTTCGCCGTCGTGGCCGTCTCGCTCCTGCTGGTCGGCGCCAACCTGGCGCCGATCCTGATCCGACCGCTGGCCCGCGTCGTCCACAACTCGTCGGCCGGCCGGCTGGCGGTCGCCAACCTGCTGCGGGCCCCGGGACGGACCGGGGTGATGGTGATCGCCATCGCCGGAGCGACGGCCACCGCCTTCGTCACCGCCGGCTTCAGCAACGGCGTGCGCGCCTCCTTGAACGACCAGATCCTCGACAACATGGACGGCGTGGCGGTGAGCGCCGTGTCGCCGGGGCCCGACGCCAACCTCGACGTCGCCCTGCCGTCGCGGCTGATCGACGCCCTGGCCGAGCTGCCCGGTGTCGCCGACGTGCGCCAGGGCGCCTCGGTGCTGGCCGGGGGCGGCCGCGGCGACTTCATGGTGGTGAGCGCGCACGAGAGCCCGTGGGTGCTGCGGGAGTCGGGCCGCGACCTGGTGGCCGGGTCGATCGACCCCGAGGCGTTCGCCGACGGCGAGGTGGTGGTGAACACGCTGCTGGCCCGGGCCGAGGGCGTCCGGCCGGGTGACACGGTCGCGCTGCCGACCCCCACCGGGATGGTCGACGTGCGGGTGCAGGCGGTGGTCGAGGGCGGTGGGTTGGGCGGCCGCGAGGCGATGATCCCGTGGGAGCTGCACCGCCGGCTCTACGGCGAGCTGCCGGCGAGGGCCGTGAACCTCCTGCCGGAGCCCGGCGTGTCGTACGAGGAGCTGGCCGAGCGGGTCTGGCCCGAGCTGGCCGCGACCGTGGACGGCGCCGAGTTCGTGACGGGCGGCAGCAACGGGATCATGATGCTGTTCGTCGACACGCCGGCCGATGCGGTCGCCGACGCGGTCGAGGACGTGGAGTACACGATGCTGCCGTTCTGGACCCTGCAGCGGGGCCTGCTGGGCGTGTCGTTCGTGGCGGTGCTGTCGACGCTGCTCCTGGCCGGCGTGCAGCGGCGCCGGGAGATGGGGATGCTCGCCGCGGTCGGGATGACGCCGCCCCGGCTGGCCCAGATGGTGCTGGCCGAGGCGGGCATCGTCGGGCTGGTGGGCGTGGCCCTGGGGACGCTCGGCGGGATCGTCACCCTGTGGGCGATGCTGCAGACGGCGCCGCTGGTGGTGGGCTTCAGCAACCCGTTCCGGCCCGACTGGTCGTCGGTCGTGACGTCGGGTGGCCTCGCCGTGGTCGTGGCGTTGGCCGCGGCCGTGTGGCCGGCCCGGCGCGCCGCCCGCACCGAGGTGATCCCCGCCCTCCGCTACGAGTGAGCGAGCGAAATTGCGTGTCTCGTGGCCCTATAGCGACCGCCAGCCACGCAATTTCGGGTCGTCAGACGCGTAGGTCGACCGGGCGGGACAGCTGGGCGAAGAAGTCGTTGCCCTTGTCGTCGACCACCACGAAGGCGGGGAAGTCCTCCACCTCGATCTTCCAGACGGCCTCCATGCCCAGGTCGGGGTAGTCGATCACCTCGACGTGGCGGATGCACTCCTGCGCCAGGCGGGCGGCCGGACCGCCGATGGAGCCCAGGTAGAAACCCCCGTGCGCCTTGCAGGCGTCGGTCACCCGGCGGGACCGGTTGCCCTTGGCCAGCATCACGAACGACCCGCCGGCGGCCTGGAACTGGTCGACGTAGGCGTCCATGCGGCCGGCTGTCGTCGGGCCGAACGACCCCGAGGCGTAGCCCTCCGGGGTCTTGGCGGGACCGGCGTAGTAGACGCAGTGGTCGCGCAGGTAGGCGGGCATGGGCTCGCCCGCGTCGAGGCGCTCCTTGAGCTTGGCGTGGGCGATGTCACGGGCCACCACCATCGGCCCCGACAGGGCGAGGCGGGTCTTCACCGGCAGCTGCGACAGCGTGGCCCGGATCTCGTCCATCGGCCGGTTCAGGTCGATGCGGACGACCTCGTTGCCGTCGTCCAGCTCGTCGTCGACGACCTCGGGCAGGTGGCGGGCCGGGTCGTGCTCCAGCTGCTCCAGGAACACGCCCTCGTGGGTGATCTTGGCCAGCGCCTGGCGGTCGGCCGAGCACGACACCGCCACCGCGACCGGGCACGAGGCGCCGTGGCGGGGCAGGCGGATCACCCGCACGTCGTGGCAGAAGTACTTGCCGCCGAACTGGGCGCCGATGCCGAACGACTGCACCAGCGACAGGACCTTCGCCTCCAGCTCGATGTCGCGGAAGCCGTGCCCGAGCCCGCTACCTGCCAACGGCAACGTGTCGAGGTAGCGGGTCGACGCCAGCTTCGCCGTCTCCACCGCCAGCTCGGCCGACGTGCCGCCGACGACGATCGCCAGGTGGTAGGGCGGGCACGCCGCGGTGCCGAGGGCGCGGAGCTTCTCGTCGAGGAAGCGCAGGAGGCTGTCGGGGTTGAGCAGTGCCTTGGTCTCCTGGAACAGGTAGCTCTTGTTGGCCGAGCCGCCGCCCTTGGCCATGAAGAGGAACTTGTAGGCGTCGCCGGGCGTCGCCGCGATCTTGATCTCCGCGGGGAGGTTGGTCTTGGTGTTGACCTCGTCCCACATGGTGAGCGGCGCCATCTGCGAGTAGCGCAGGTTGTCGCGCTGGTAGGTGTCGAAGATGCCCCGGGTGATGGCCTCCTCGTCGGACGGCCCGGACGTCAACACGAACTGGCCCTTCTTGCCCTTCACGATGGCGGTGCCGGTGTCCTGGCACATCGGCAGCACGCCACCGGCCGAGATGCAGGCGTTCTTGAGCAGGTCGAGTGCCACGAAGCGGTCGTTGGCCGACGCCTCCGGGTCGTCGAGGATCGCCCGCAGCTGCGCCAGGTGGCCGGCCCGCAGGTAGTGGGCGATCTCGTGCATCGCCCGGCCGGTCAGCTCAGTGAGCACCTCGGGCGCCACGGTGAGGAACCGGTGTGCGCCGGCCTCCAGCGTGCCCACCTCCAGGTCGGGCTGGAGGTCGTAGGTCGTCTCGTCGGGGCCGAGGGGGAGGAGGTCCGTGTACTCGAAGCCGGTGGTCATCAGCCGGGAACCGTAGGTCGGGTCCGTGGGTACCGTCACCTACGTGACCCTCGAAGACGACGCACAGGACTTCCGCATCGAGCACGACACCATGGGCGAGGTCCGCGTGCCCGCCTCGGCCCGCTGGGGAGCGCAGACGCAGCGGGCGGTCGAGAACTTCCCGATCTCCGGCCGGCCCCTCGACCCCGCCATGGTCTCGGCGCTGGCGCGCATCAAGGGCGCCGCCGCCGAGGTCAACGCCGATCTCGGGATCATCGACGCCGACGTGGCGGCCGCCATCGCCGCCGCGGCCGACGACGTCCGCCTCGGCCACTGGAACGAGCACTTCCCCATCGACGTCTTCCAGACGGGCTCCGGCACCAGCACCAACATGAACGCCAACGAGGTGCTGGCCAGCCTGGCGACCGAGCGCCTCGGTGCCGGTGGTGACGGCGATGGTGGACGCACGGTGCACCCCAACGACCACGTGAACGCGTCGCAGTCGTCCAACGACGTGTTCCCGTCGGCCATCCACCTGGCCGCCGCCCACCACGTGCAGGAGGGCCTGTGGCCGGCGCTCGAGTACCTGGCTGCGGCGCTGACGGCCAAGTCGATCGAGCTGGCCGACGTGGTGAAGTCCGGTCGCACCCACCTGATGGACGCCACGCCGGTGACCCTCGGCCAGGAGCTGGGGGGCTACGCGGCGCAGGTGCGTCAGGCAGCCGAGCGGGTGCGCTCCACGCTCCCCCACGTCGGTGAGCTGCCGTTGGGTGGCACGGCCGTCGGCACGGGCCTCAACTGCCCGCCGGGGTTCGCCGAGGCGGTGATCGAGAAGCTCGCGCACCGCACCGGCCTGCCGCTGCGCGAGGCGCCCGACCACTTCGCCGCCCAGGGTGCCCGCGATGCCCTGGTCGAGCTGTCCGGGCAGCTGCGGGGCGTCGCGGTGGTGCTGCTGAAGATCGCCAACGACCTGCGGTGGATGGCCAGCGGCCCCCGCACGGGCCTGGCCGAGATCCGCCTGCCCGACCTGCAGCCCGGCTCGTCGATCATGCCGGGCAAGGTCAACCCGGTGATCCCCGAGGCCGTCTCCCAGGTGTGCGCCCAGGTGATCGGCAACGACGCCACCGTCGCCTTCGCCGGCTCCCAGGGCAACTTCGAGCTCAACGTGTACATGCCGGTGATGGCCCAGAACCTGCTGGAGTCGATCCGGCTGCTGGGCAGCGTGAGCCGCCTGTTCGCCGACCGCTGCATCGCCGGCGTCGAGGCCGACGTCGAGCGCTGCCGGGCCTACGCCGAGTCGAGCCCGTCGCTGGGCACGTCGCTCAACCCGCACATCGGCTACGAGGCTGCGGCGGAGATCGTGAAGGAGAGCGTGCGGACGGGCCGCAGCGTGCGGGAGATCGTGCGGGAGCGGGGCCTGCTCACCGACGAGCAGCTCGACCAGGCCCTCGACGTCCTCGGGATGACGAAGGGCGGCGTGCGCTAGGCCGTTCTGTCTTCGCTGAACCGGCTATGCCGGGATGAGCGAAGACAGAACGCAGGGTCAGCCCGCGGCGGGGGAGCCGGCGTAGGGCTTGGGGTCGCCCTGGCCGGGGATGAGCGGCTTCGACCAGCTCATCGCCTTCGCCAGCCCGGCGGCGACGTTGCGCCACTCCAGCGGGTCCCAACCTTCGGCCACGCCCGCCACCTGGCCGTCATGGCGCAGGTGCACGAACGCCGGGAGCTCGTTGAGGCCCAGGCCCTTCACCAGCTCGCGGCCGGGGTCGGCGAACGTCAGGATGCGGTCGGTCCACGGGCCCAGGAACTCGCGGGCCTCCTCGGGACCGGCGGTCACCACGAACGCCACCCGGCAGTCGGCGCCGGCGAAGTTGTCCAGGATGCGTCCCGACGTCTCGAGCAACCAGGCGCTCTCGTACGTGAACGGGTCGAGGATCACCGCCGCCAGGTGGAACGTGGTCAACCACTGCGCCAGCGTGCGGGGCTCGCCGTCGAGCGGCGCAAGTCGGACGTCACCAGGGGGATTGGTCGCCACGGCGGCAGAAAGTAGCGCGCGGTCGCGGTCGGACGGGAATACCGGGCCGCGTTTGGGCCGCGGACTAGGTTTCGACGCGTGACGACCAGCTACAAGGTGTTCCTCTTCCTGCACATCCTCTCGGTCGTGGTGGCGTTCGCTCCGGCCTCCGTGCACCCGCTGCTGCAGCGCCAGTTCGGCAGCGATTCACCCCAGCTGCTCCAGCGCTTCGCCGGCTTCGCGTCGCAGAACGGCCGCCGGGTGTACGCCCCGGCGCTGCTGCTCGCGGGCCTGTGGGGGATCCTCATCATCGTCACGCAGGAGGGCGACTACTTCGCCTTCGATCAGACCTGGGTCAACCTGGCGTTGGTGGTGTGGATCGCCATGAACGGCGTGGTCCACGGGATCATCGTCCCCAGCGAGCGCAAGCTGGGGGCCGGCGACGCGGAGGCCGAGAAGCGGCTCGACCTCGGCGGCATGATCATCACCGTGCTGTTCCTGATCATGCTGTATCTCATGATCTGGAAGCCCGGCCTGTAGCCCGGCGATCAGAAGCCCCCAGCGCCGGTCACGAACCACCACCTGGGCGCTACCGTCGCCCGGGTGCATCCGATCGAGTGGTTGCGGGCGGTAGCTCGGAGCGGCGACGCCCCCCAGACCCAGCTGGCCAGCGAGGCGGCGGGCGCCCTGGCGGCCATGGCCGACGAGCCCCACGGGCTGCTGCCGGCGTGCCGGCGCCTCATCGACCGCAACCCGTCGTCCGGCGCGCTGTGGTGGACGTGCGCCCGGCTGCTCGACGCGGCGGATCCCCACGCCGAGGCGGATGCGGTGCAGGGCGACCTCGGTTCCGACCAGGTGGGGCTGAGCCTGGCGCTCGACCTGCCCGACGACGCCACCGTCGTCGTGGTCGGCTGGTCCGCCATCGCCGGCGAGGTGAACGCCCGCCGCGGCGACGTGCGGCTGCTGGTGGCGGCCGAGGAGTCGCCGCCGACGCGGTCGCTCGGACGCCGGCGGCCCTGGGGCTTCGAGGACGACGCCCTCGACGTCGACGAGGACGAGGCGGTGACGGTCGTGCCGCCGTTGGGCGTGGGCGCGGCGGTCAAGGCCGCCGACCTGCTGCTGGTCGACGCCTGGGCCATCGGCGGCGACGCGCTGGTAGCGGCCCCCGGCACGCTGCCCGCGGTGGCCGTGGCGGCCCGCACGGGCACGCCGGTGTGGGTCACGGTGTCGGTGGGGCGCCGCCTGCCGGACCCCCTGTTCAAGGCGCTGTCCGGCCGGGTGTTCCACGACGACGTCGAGCCCTGGGACGCCCCGGTCGACCTCCTCGACCTGAACGGCCTCGACGTCACGCTGGTCGAACCGCTGGAGATCCCCTGCCCAGCCCCACCGGAGCTGCTCCGCCGCACGACTTGAGCGTCGTGGGACCACCGCAAGCTCGGCGGAGCCTACTGACGGTCCTCGCCCCGGGGTACGTTGGCCCGTCATGGGAGAGATCGTCGAGTTCCCGAGCAATGGAGGCACTGCCTCCGGCTACCTGGCCACCCCGGAGGACGGTGCCGGCATCCCGCTGGTGGTGATCCAGGAGTGGTGGGGCCTGGTGCCGCACATCAAGGAGGTGGCCGACCGCTTCGCCGGCGAGGGCTTCGTGGCGCTGGTGCCCGACCTGTACCGGGGCGAGACCACCACCGAGCCCGACGAGGCCGGCAAGCTCATGATGGCCATGAACCTGCAGCAGGCCGGCAAGGACATGTCGGGGGCGGTCGACAAGGTGGCCAAGGTGTCGGGGCGCCCCCACGTCGGGGTGACCGGCTTCTGCATGGGCGGCGGGCTGGCGCTGATCCTCGCCACCCAGCGGCCCGACCGGGTGAAGGCCGTGGTGCCCTGGTACGGGCTGATCCCCTGGCCCGACGCCACGCCCGACTGGTCGCTCCTGGACGCCGCCGTGCTGGGCCACTACGCCGAGAACGACGGCTACTTCACCCCGGACCTCGCCCGCGAGCTGGAGCGGACGCTGCAGGGCCTGGGCAAGGAGGCCACGATCAAGATCTACCCGGGGGTCGAGCACGCCTTCTTCAACGACCACCGTCCCGAGGTCTACGCCCCCGAGGCGGCCGCGGAGGCGTTCCCGGCGACCGTCGAGTTCCTGAAGTCGAAGCTGGGCGACTAGTCGGGTGGGCTCGTCGCTCGTCGAGCGCTACATCGAGCTGGGGCTGCGGCTCGGGCGGCACGTCGACGGCTTCGTCGACGCCTACTACGGGCCGCCGGAGATCGCCGCCCGAGTCGACGCCGAGCCGGTGGTGCCGCCCGCCTCGCTGGCGGCCGACGCCGCCCGCCTGCTGGGCGACCTCGACGCCGGCGTCGAAGCGGACGAGCTCGGCCCCGACCGGCGCCACTGGCTGCGGGGCCAGACCGTGGGCCTGCGCACGAGCGCCCGGAAGCTGGCGGGAGAGCCCATCGGCTACCTCGACGAGGTGGAGTGGTGCTACGGCGCCCGCCCGTCGCTCGTCCCGGAGGACGAGTTCGCGCTGGCGCACGAACAGCTCGACGCCGTGCTGCCGGGGTCGGGTGCGCTGCGCGACCGGGTGATCGCCTGGCGGGAGTCGCACGCCGTGCCGCCCGACACGTTGCCGCGGGCGATCGAGTCGCTGGCGGAGGACCTGCGTTCGCGGACCGTCGAGCGGTTCGGGCTGCCCGAGGGCGAGCGGATCGACTGGATCCTGGAGACGGACAAGCCCTGGTCCGGGTTCAACTACTACGAGGGCGGCCTGCGCAGCCGGGTGGCGATCAACGTCGACCTGCCGGTGCTGTCCCTGACCTTGGGGCACCTCGTCGCGCACGAGGCCTACCCGGGGCACCACACCGAGCACAGCCGCAAGGAGGCCGGTCTCGTCCGGCGGCGGCGCTGGTTGGAGGAGACGATCTCGCCGGTCGGCACGCCCCAGTGCACGATGTCGGAGGGACTCGCGGACCTGGGCCTCGAGGTGGTCGTGGGCCGCTCACCGGTGGCCGAGGACTTCTCGTCGTCCCACCTGCGGCCGTTGGGCGTCACCTACGACGCCGAGGTGGCGGCGTCGTTCAACCGGTCGGCCGAGGCGCTGGCGTGGGTGCGATCGAACGCCGCGATCCTGCTCCACGAGCAGGGCATGGCCGCCGACGACGTGGTCGCCTACCTGGAGCGCTGGTCCTTGCTGCCCCACGAGCGGGCCACGAAGGCCGTGTCGTTCCTCACCGACCCGACGTGGCGGGCCTACAGCCACTGCTACACCGAGGGGCTGCGGTTGTGCCGGGCCTGGGTCGACGGTTCGGCCGAGCGCTTCGAGCGCCTGGTCACCGACCAGTTCCTCCCGTCCGACCTGGTGTAGGTCCGGGGCGGGCTACTGGCCCCACCAGACGGGGGCGGCGTCGTCCTCGATGGCGCTCCAGCGCCGCTTCGCCGAGGCGAGCGACGTGTCGTGGGTGAAGATCCAGAAGCGGTCCTCGACGAGCGCCTCGAAGACCTTGTCGGCCACCGCTTCCGGCTCGATGCCCCCGCCCACCAGGGCCTCGATCATGTTGCTGGGGTCGACGGCCGGGGCGTCGCTGCTTGCGTCGCCTGCGGCGGGAGCGGTGCGGGCGATCATCTCGCCCACGTCGTCGGGCCGGTTGCGCTCCGACTCGGAGATGCGGGTGCGCACCCACTCGGGGCACAGCACCGAGGCGCTCACACCCTGGCCGGCGAGCTGCAGGTCGAGGTAGAGCGACTCGGTGAGCGCCACCACCGCGTGCTTGGTGGCGACGTAGGGGGCCATCGCCGGCGCCGTGATCATGCCGGCGACCGAGGCGGTGTTCACGACGTGGCCCTCGCCCTGCTCGATCAGCCGGGGCACGAAGGCCCGGATGCCGTTGACCACCCCCAGCAGGTTCACCTCGACGATCCAGCGCCAGCGGTCGGCGGGCACGGTCCAGGTGAGCCCGCCGACGGCGACGCCGGCGTTGTTGCACACCACGTGGGCGGCGCCGAAGCGGTCGAAGGTGGCATCGGCGAGGGCGTCGACGGCGTCGGGGTCGCGGACGTCGGTGGGCACTGCGAGCACGTCGTCGGCGCTGAAGTCGTCGGCCAGGGCCTTGGCGGCGTCGTCGAGGGCGCCGGCCTCGACGTCGGCGATCACGACCTTCATCTGCTCCGTGGCGAACCGTCGGGCCAGCGCCAGGCCGATGCCCGACGCGCCCCCGGTGACCACGGCGACCTTGCCCGCGAAGCTGTCCATCCCCGGACGGTAGCCCCTGGCTTGACCCGCGGGTCAAGCCGCTAGCGGGCGCCCGCCCGGGTGAGGGAGCGGGCGGCCGCGGCGGGGGAGTCGCCGAAGGCCAGCAGCAGGCTGCGGGCCGTGTCGACTAGGCAGGCGGCGACCTCGTCGGGCGTCATCAGCACCGACAGCTCCAGCGCCACCAGGCCGTGGAGGGTGGCCCAGAACTGGTTCGCCAGGTGCTTCGGGTCGGCCCGGTCGAAGCGGCCGGCCTCGAGGCAGCGCTCGATGTTGCGCACCAGGTGGTCGTACGTGTCGAGGCCGATGCCGTCGCGGTCCCCCTCGTCGGCGGGGCCGTCCATGAACATGGCCCGGTAGAGGTTCGGGTTGGCGACGGCGTTGCGGTAGTAGGCGCGGCCCAGGGCGAGCAGGTCGGCGACGGTGTCGCCGGTGTCCTCGACGGCGTCGAGGTGGGCGGCGAGCCGGGCGAACCCCTCCCGCCGGAGCTCCCGTCGCAGCTCCACCATGCTGCCGAAGTGGGTGTACACGGCCATGGTGGAGGTGCCGGCGGCGTTGGCGAGCCGGCGGGACGTGAGCGCCTCGCGGCCCTCCTCCGCGGTGATGCGGGCGGCGTGCTCGATCAACGCGGTGCGGATGGCGGGGTCGGCGACCTTGGGCACGCGTAGGAGTATGCCACGACTTCATAACACTGCTATGCATCTATCCATATCAGTGTTATGGTCGACGCATGGCCGGAGGCAACTACACCCAAGGCAACTTCGCACCCGTCCGCGACGAGCTGACGATCACCGAGCTGGAGGTCACGGGCACGCTCCCGGCGCAGCTCGACGGTCGCTACCTCCGCAACGGGCCCAACCCCGTCGGCGAGCCCGACCCCGCCACCTACCACTTGTTCATGGGCACCGGCATGGTCCACGGCGTGCGGCTGCGCGACGGGCGGGCCGAGTGGTACCGCAACCGCTGGGTCCGCTCGGCCGAGGTCGCTGAGGCGCTCGGCGAGTTGCCCCGTCCCGGGCCGGTGCACGCGGGCATGGACTTCTCCGCCAACACCCACGTCGTCGGCCAGGGTGGCCGCACGTTCGCCATCGTGGAGGCCGGCTCCCGCCCCTACGAGCTGACCGACGAGCTCGACACCGTCGGCCCCTGCGACTTCGACGGCACCCTCCCCGGCGGCTACACCGCCCACCCCAAGCGCGACCCCCTCACCGGCGAGCTGCACGCCGTGTCCTACTGGTGGGGCTGGGGCAACAAGGTGCAGTACTCGGTGATCGGCACCGATGCCCGGGTGCGGCGCACGGTCGACGTCGAGGTGGCCGGCAGCCCGATGATGCACGACTTCTCGCTCACCGAGAGCCACGTGGTGCTCTACGACATGCCCGTCACCTTCGACGGCGACAAGGTCGCCTCCGGCACCCTGCCCTACACGTGGAACCCCGACTACCCGTGTCGGGTCGGCGTCATGGCCCGGGAGGGCGACGGGAGCGACGTCCGCTGGTTCGAGGTCGAGCCCTGCTACGTGTACCACCCGCTCAACGCCTACGACGACGGTGACCGGGTGGTGCTCGACGTCGTGCGCCACCCCCGCACGTTCGCCACCGACCACAACGGCCCCAACGAGGGCGCGTCGCTGCTGCACCGCTGGACCGTCGACCTCGTGGGCGGCAAGGTGGTGGAGGAGCTGCTCGACGACCACAACCAGGAGTTCCCCCGGATCGACGAGCGGCTGGTCGGGCGGCGCCACCGCTACGGCTACACCGTCGGGCTCGTCGACGACATGTCGGGCGGACCGTACGCCGACGCCGGTGTCGGCATCGTCTCGTCGTCGCTGGTGCGCCACGATCTCGTGGCGGGACGCTCGCAGGTGCGCACGTTCGGCCCCGGCACCGAGCCCAGCGAGTTCGTGTTCGTGCCCGACGGCCCGGACTCCGCCGAGGAGGAGGGTGTGCTCCTCGGCTACGTGTACGACCCGGCCGTCGACCGCAGCGACCTCATGGTGCTCGACGCCGCCACCCTCGACACGGTCGCCGCGGTCCACCTGCCGGCCCGGGTCCCCCAGGGCTTCCACGGCAGCTGGATCGCCAACTGAAGGTTCCCAACCTTTCGCCCCCGGTTCACGAGGGCGTCAAACCCGTCCCGTACCGTCGTCCCTGCTAGCTGGGGATCCGACGCGGAGGGCAGCACGATCAACGACGCCACGATCGTGCCGCCCTTCGCTCAGGTTTTGCCGACCGGCGGGGTCAGGCAGCGACGAGCTTGCGGGCGATGACCTTGAGGCAGAGGGTCTCGTCGGCGCCCTCGAAGATGGAGAGCACCCGGGCGTCGACGAAGTAGCGGCTCACCGAGTACTCCTCGGCGTAGCCGTAGCCGCCGTGGATCTGCATGGCCTCCCGGGTGACCCACTCGGCGGCCTTGCAGACGTAGGCCTTCACCATCGCCGCCTCCATCGACCCCTCGCCCTTGGCCATCATCCGGGCGACGGCGTAGGAGAACTGGCGGGCGGCCTGGATCGTGACCGCCATGCGGGCGAGCTTCGCCTTCGTGAGCTGGTAGTCGCCCACCGGCCGGCCGAACACCGAGCGGTCGAGGGCGTACTGCCGGGCGTCCTCGTAGGCGGCCTGCATCACGCCGATGGCCCGGGCCGCGGTCTGCAGCCGGCCGTTCTCGAAGCCGGCCATCTGCAGGTAGAAGCCCTTGCCCAGCCCCTCCTCGAGGCCCACCAGGTTCTCGTCGGCCACGAACCACGAGTCGAAGGCGATCTCGTAGCTGTGCATGCCCCGGTAGCCGATGGTGTCGATGGGCCGGCCCTCCAGCTTCCCGCCGCCCTCCTGGGCGAGCAGGAAGCCGTGGCCGTCGCCGCGCTCCTTGGGCACCACGAACATCGACAGGCCCCGGTGGGTCTTCGATCGGTCGGGATCGGTGCGCACGAGCAGCATCAGGGCGTCGGCCCGGGCGCCGAACGTGCACCACGTCTTCACGCCGTTGATCAGCCAGCCGCCGTCGGTCTTCACCGCCGTGCAGTTGATGCCGGCCACGTCGGAGCCGAAGTCGGGCTCGGTCACGGCCACGGCGGCCATCACCTCGGCCGTCGCCAGCTTGGGCAGCCACTCCTGCTTCTGCTCCTCGGTACCGCCCTTGAGCAGTGCCCGGGTGAGGATCTCGGGCCGGGTGATCAGCGACCCGCCCACGCCCAGCGACCCCCGCGACAGCTCCTCGGTGGCCACGACCATGCCCATGTAGTCGCTCTCGCCGCCGGCTGCGTAGCCCCCGTACTCCTCGGGGATCGACAGGCCGAACGCCCCCAGCTCGGCCAGGCCCGAGATGATCTCCTCGGGGATGTCGGCGTTGTGGCGGTGGATGTGCTCGGCGACCGGGCGGATCTTGTCGTCGGCGAACCGGCGGAACGTGTCCTGCACCAGCTCGAAGTCGTCGTCGAGGTGGCGCTTGCCCGGCCCCTCGATCGAGGCGAGGAACTTGGGGTCGCGGTAGGTCGACACGAACGGGCGGGCGTCGTCCAGGGCCGTCGGCGCCACGCCCCAGGCGGCCTCCCGGCCGTACAGCTTGGAGGCCACGTCGGCCACGGCCTCGGCCGCGAAGGCGCAGGTGATCCGGGCTTCCTCGTCGCCCTTGGCCCCGTAGTCGAGCAGCGTGCGGGCGGTCTCGACCGCGGCGGCGGCGTGTGCCAGGTCGTAGGCGACCACCTGGTCGTCGTCCACCGACCCGGTGGCGGCGAGGTGGCGCAGCGCTTCGTGGACGACACCTCGAGCGGTGTCCACGGCTGCGGCGGCGGCGTTCAGGTCGGGCGCGTCGTCGCTCATCCCACGGAGGCTATTTGCTCGGCGCAGCCGAGGCCGCTTGGGGCGGTGGCGGGGTGGTTGGTACGGGGTATTCCCCCCGCTGCGAAAACGCCCAGCCGACGGGCCTCAGGGGAGGTGGGGGTTCCAGGTGCGCGACGCCCCGGTGGCCATGCTGGCGGGCACGGCCGGCCGGGGCATCGGGCGGGCGGAAGCGAAAGGCGTCAGTCCAGGCTCAGGTCGTCGGCATCGATGCCGATGTCGGTCATCGACTCGTAGCCCGCCACGAAGCTGTCGGTGATGTCGACCACGTCGTCGCCGGCCGGGATCTCGACCTCGATCGACTCGTCGCCGTAGTCGGAGAAGTCCATGGTCATGGCCATCCCGAATCCTGCCGAGTCGAGTGACCCGACGTCCTCGCCGGACTCCCCGGCCACGTCGGTGAGCGACTCCGTGTCGAAGGAGAAGTCGATCCGGCGGATCAGGTCCTCGCCGTCGACCCACACCTCGATCGGGAACGACGCCTCGGGCAGGTCCTCGGACCCGGGGCCGAGGTCGTCGGGCGACATGCCCTGCGCCTCGAGCATGTCGGCCATGCTCACGTCGGCGGCCAGCCCGGTCACCTCGGTGCCGTCGATCGTGTCGGTGCCCAGCTCCTCGACGTCGTCCGACGCCCGGATCATGTCGAGGAAGACGGTCGGGTCGTAGGTCTGCCCGCCGCCGAGCGAGCCCGCTGCCTCGCCGGGCAGCGTGCTGCCGAGGGCGGCGACGTCGACGCGGCCCCAGTCGTCGCCCAGCTGGCCGAAGGCCTCGACGAGCCCGGCGGCCTCGCCGACGTCCGTGCCGGGTGGCATCGAGCCGAACATCGTGGCGAAGAACGGGGCCCGCATGTACATGGCGTCGGTGTCGATCACGTACTCCATGACCATGTCGTCACCGGACATGTCGAACGGCAGGTCCTCGGTGCTCCCGCCCAGCGAGCCGGCGATGCCCTCGAACATGGTGCCCATGTCCATGTGCATGTACTGCCGCTCGCCGTCGAGCTCTCCGGTGGCGATGGGTCCGCCGAAGTCGATCGCCTCGCCGCCCATCGTCATCTCCACGCTGACCTCGTAGCGGAAGGCCTGGCCCGACGACTCGTCCACGGCCTTCGACAGGTAGCCCGGCGTGGCCTGGAAGCCCTCCGAGGACTCCTGCGAGCTCTGGTTGCCGTCGTCGAGGTCGACGCCCTCCGTGCTGTCGTCCGCCTGGTCGGCGTCGTTGCCGCAGCCCACCGCCAGCAGCAGCGCCACCGCGCCACCCACCGCCACCAGTCGCCTCGTCGTACGTGTCGTCAACATTCCCACTCCTGAGTCGTCGCCTCCCCGAGATGTCAGCGTTCCATGCTGGTGCCGCAGACCTGATCGGGGAAATCCCCCTACTGGCCGGAGGACGACACCGGTTCGTAGCCTTCCTGCGCATGGCAACGATCGACCGTCCGTTCGGCCGCTACTACGAGGACTTCGAGCGGGGTGACGTCTACCGCCACTGGCCGGGCAAGACGATCACCGAGTACGACGACCACCTGTTCTGCATGATCACGATGAACCACCACCCGCTGCACACGAACGCGTGGTTCGCCGAGAACGAGACCATCCAGAAGCAAAACGTGGTGGTCGGCAACCTGGTGTACTCGTTGGTGCTGGGCATGAGCGTGCCCGACGTGAGCGGGTCGGCCGTCGCCAACCTGGAGATCGAGTCGCTGAAGCACCCGAGGCCCACCTTCCACGGCGACACCGTCTACGCCGTGACCAAGGTGCTCGACAAGACCGAGACCTCCGACGGCAAGCGGGGCATCGTGACGGTCGAGACCAAGGGCATCAACCAGCGCAGCGAAGAGGTCTGCTACTTCCGCCGCAAGCTGATGGTGTGGAAGCAGGCCGAGGCGCCGCCGCGCCGGTTCCCCTACGAGCCCGATGTCTTCGTCGAGCCCTGACGCCGACGCCGACCGGGTGCGGCCGGCCGTCCACGGGTTCGCCGGCGACGGCGTCGCGGCCGCCTACGACCGGGGCCGGCCGTCCTACCCCGCCGAGGTGGTGGCCCACGTCGTCGGCCACGGCGGCATCGGGCCGGGCCGCCGGGTGCTCGACCTGGCCGCCGGCACCGGCAAGCTCACCCGGCTGCTGGCGCCCAGCGGCGCCGACGTCGTCGCCGTGGAGCCCGTCGCCGAGATGCGGGAGCGCCTGGCGTCGATCACGCCCCCGGTCGCGGCGCTCGACGGCACCGCCGAATCGCTCCCGCTCGACGACGCCTCGGTCGACGTCGTCACCGTCGCCCAGGCGTTCCACTGGTTCGACCCGCCCAAGGCGCTGGCGGAGATCCGCCGGGTGCTGCGCCCCGGCGGCTATCTCTTCTTGTTGTGGAACACGCGTGACCGCGGCCACCAGTGGGTGTCGGAGTTCGGCGACCTGCTGGTCGACGGCGACGGCGAACGCCCCTTCGACTCGTACCACGAGGTCGACTACGCCCAGGTCATCGCCGAGTCGTCGGACGGGTTCGGGCCGGTGGAGTGGTGGGAGCACGCCTGGGAGCAGCCCTGCGACGAGGAGCTCCTGGTGGCCCGGGCGGCGTCGGTGAGCGTGGTGGGCCTGCTCGACGAACCCGCCCGCACGGTGGTCCTCGACCGGGTGCGCCACCTGGCGCGCACCCACCCCGACCTGGCCGGGAAGGCCTGGTTCGGGTTCCCCTACGTGACCCGAGCGTGGCGGTGCCGCACGACCTGACCGACCTGAACCGTCACGAGCTGCTGGACTGGGCGGACCGGGAGCTGCGCGACCTCCCCTGGCGGCGGACGCGCGACCCCTGGGCGGTGCTGGTGTCGGAGGTGATGGCCCAGCAGACCGGCGTCGACCGGGTGGTGCCCTACTACGAGCGCTTCCTGGCCCGCCTGCCGGACCCGGCGACCTGTGCCGCCGCGCCCACGTCCGCAGTGCTGTGGCTGTGGTCGGGGCTCGGCTACAACCGCCGGGCGGTCAGCCTGCACCGCTGCGCCACGGCGATCGTGGCCGACCACGGCGGCCAGGTGCCCGACGACCTCGACGCCCTCCTGCGACTTCCGGGGATCGGCCCGTACACGGCCCGGGCGGTGCTGGCGTTCGCCTTCGAGCGGCCGGTCGGGGTGGTCGACACCAACGTCGGCCGGGTGCTGGCGCGCTGGGCCGGCCGTCCGCTCCCGGTCGCCGAGGCGCAGGCCCTGGCCGACGAGCTGGTGCCGCCTGGCCGCCCGTGGCTGTGGAACCAGGCGGTGATGGAGCTCGGCGCGACCGTGTGCCGGCGGCGCGGGCCCGACTGCACCCGCTGCCCGATCACGGCGGGTTGCGCCTGGTCGGCGGCGGGGATGCCGTCACCCGATCCGGCCGACGGCTCGGCGGGCGTGAGCCGGGCCCAGTCGCGCTTCGAGGGCTCCGACCGTCAGGGGCGGGGCCGCCTCGTGGCGGCGTTGCGGCACGGGCCGGTGGCGCTCGACGACCTGGCCGAGGTGATGGGCTGGCCCGACGACGTCGAACGGGCGCAGCTGGTCGCCAAGGGTGTGGTTGCCGACGGTCTGGCCGACCACGACGGGGGATCGTTCCGCTTGCCGTAACGATCGTTATTGCACTTCGAGTAAGTAAAGCGACATCATCGGCGGACGGACTGAGCAGGGGGATGGGCATGCGGGCAACTCGGGCACGACTGGGCGCCATCGTCCTGACCCTGGTGGCCGGGGTCACCGCCTGCACCGACGACCAGGAGGCCGACCGGTTCGAGGAGCTCTCCCAGGGCACCGAGCTGGCCGACTGGGAGGTCCGCCCCGGCGTCGAGATGGCCACGGTGTTCGGAGCCGAGCCCGGCCAGTCGCTCACCCTCTACGACGACGAGGGCTCGAAGGTCACCACCTTCCCCGCCGACGACCAGGGCCGCGCCCACTTCGCCTACATCCCCGACGACCCCGACGTGTCGATCGACGAGGCGCTGTCGGTGGGCCTGGCGAACGGCAGCACCCTGCGCCCCGGCCGCTACCTGCTGCGCGACGACGGCGTCGAGCCGGCGCTCGCCAGCGAGCCGTTCGAGGTGCTGGGCCGCGACGACGCCCCCGAGCTGGCCTTCTACCAGGACCAGGAGCTCGACGGCGTCGCCCTCGACGTCGTCGGCACGCCGGTCGCCGGCACCGAGCTCGCCGACGGGTTCCAGTACATCGCGATGCGCGACGGCGTGACGCTCAGCGCCATGGTGCGCTTCCCCGACGAGGCCATCTACGGCGAGGCGCCGTGGCCCACGGTGGTGGAGTACTCCGGCTACGGCCCCTCGAACCCCGACGCCGAGGAGGCCGGCTCCCGCCTGGCCCGCTCGTTCGGCTACGCCACCGTCAGCGTCAACATGCGGGGGTCCGGCTGCTCGGGCGGCGTGTTCGACACCTTCAACCCGGCGCAGCAGGCCGACGGCTACGACGTGATCGAGGCCGTCGCCCAGCAGCCCTGGGTGCTGAACAACAAGGTCGGCATGGTCGGGCTGTCGTACTCCGGCATCACCCAGCTGTACACGGCGGCGACCCGGCCGCCCAGCCTGGCCGCGGTCACCGCCCAGTCGGTGATCGCCGACCCGTGGCTGCAGCAGTGGCCGCAGGGCATCTACAACGACGGCTTCACCCGCAACTGGCTGGCCGAGCGCGAGCGGCAGTCGGGTGCCGGTGGCAGCGACTGGGTGTCGGCCCGCATCGAGGGGGGCGACACCACCTGCCGCGGCAACGTGGCCGACCACGAGCTGAACATCGACTTCGAGGCGTTCGGCCGGGCGCTGGCCATGCGCCCGGCCGACGCCGACGCCCGCGACCTGCGCGAGCTGGTGCGTGACGTCGACACCGCGGTGTTCCTCACCGGGGCGTTCCAGGACGAGCAGACCGGCCCCCAGTTCGGCGCCATGCTCGACTCCTTCGAGAACGCCCGCACGCTGCGGGTCGGCCTGTGGAACGGCCGGCACCCCGACGGCTACTCGCCGATGAACCTCATGCAGTGGTACGAGTTCCTGGAGCTCTACGTGGCCGAGCGGGTGCCCCGGGTGCCGGACGTGCTGCGGGCCGCCGGGGTGGAGGACGTGGTGGCCGACGAGTTCGGCTTCGAGGACGCCGACCTCGGCCCCGACCGCCTGGCCGACGAGTACGGCGAGGACTACGCCGCCGCCCTCGCCGCCTACGAGGACGAGGACCCGGTGCGGGTGGTGTTCGGCAGCGGGCAGGGCGGCAACGAGGTCGGCGAGCCCGGCGGCGTGTTCGAGACGACGTTCGAGTCGTGGCCGCCGCCCGACGCCGAGGCCCGGACCTGGTACTTCGGGGCCGAGGGGGGCCTGGTCGACGACGGCGACGTCGCCGGCGACGAGGCCATCGACCGGTTCGCGTTCGACCCGGCGGCGGGGGCGACGACCCTGCTCGAGGACTACGACACGCTCTCGGCGCTGCAGGACTGGCGCTGGAGCCGCTTCCCGGCGGGTGCCACGGCGTCGTACCTGTCGGAGCCGCTCGACGAGGACGTGGTGGTGGCGGGCCAGGGCTACGTCGACCTGTGGGTCGGGGCGAACGCCGCCGACGCCGACGTCCAGGTCACGATCTCCGAGGTGCGCGCCGACGGCGTCGAGCTCCTGGTGCAGAACGGCTGGCTGCGGCTGGGCCACCGGGCGCTCGACGACGACCGCTCCGAGGGCCTCGAGGTGGTCCACTCCTTCACCGAGGACGACTACGAGCCGCTGCCGCCCGACGGCGAGCTGGTGGAGGCCCGCATCGAGATCCCCGCGATGGGCCACGCCTTCCGGGCGGGCTCGCGCATCGACGTGACTGTCAGCTCGCCCGGGCGCAACCACGTCACCTGGACGTTCGAGCCGCCCGAGGGCGTCGACGCCACGACCGCCTACCGGGTCGGCCACGGCGGCGACACCCCGTCGTCCGTGGTGCTGCCGGTGGTCGACGTCGACTACGACCCCGAGCCCTCCACCCCGGCGCCCTGCCCGGGCCTGCGGGGCCAGGCCTGCCGCCCCTACACGCTGTCGGCCAACACGCCCGACGCCTGACTGACCTGACCTGACCTGAAACTTCGACAGAGGTGGCGCCATAGCGACCACCTCTGTCGAAGTTTCGGTGGGTGGGGGGTGTCAGGCCGTCTTGCGGTACCTGGCCACGGCCAGCGGGGCGAACACCGCCACCAGGCCGACCGTCCACGCCAGCGACAGCGCCACCCAGTACCCGGTGGTGTGCGACAGGCCGGCGGCCTCCGGGCTGCCCAGGGACAGCGAGCGGACGGCGTTGGTCATCGCCGTGAGCGGCTGGTTCTCGGCGACCGGCTGCAGCCAGCCGGGCATCGAGTCGACCGGGACGTAGGCGCTCGACACGAAGCTGAACGGGAACACCAGCATGGCCACGCCCTGCGACGCCTGCGCCGTGCCGGCCAGCAGCCCGAGGAAGACGAACAGCCACACGAAGGCGAAGCCGAAGGCCACGCACAGGCCGAGGGCCAGCAGCAGCTCGGCCGGCGAGCCGTCCGGGCGGAAGCCGACGGCGAAGCCGATCGCCGCGGTCACCAGCAGGCTCCAGGTGAGCACGCCGGTGTCGGCGATCGACCGTCCGGCCACCAGCGCCCAGCGAGGCACGGGCATCGACCGCAGCCGGTCGAAGAAGCCGTGCTCGACGTCCTCGGCGGTGCCGGTCGCCGTGGTCATGCCGGAGAACAGCAGGCCGGTGACCACGAAGCCCGGCACCATGAAGTCGACGTACGGGACGCCGCCCGGTGTCGCCATCGCCCCGCCGAACACGTAGCGGAAGATCAGCAGGAACATGGCGCCCTGGATGGTGCCCAGCACCACCAGCTGCGGGGTGCGGACGAACTTGCGGATGGTGCGGGCCGCCACCGACAGGGTGGTGGCGACGGCGCCCGCCGGCCGGTCGGTGCGGGTGACGACGAAGGCCTCGTCGCCCGCCAGCCCGTGCGGCGTGAGCGTGGTTGCGGTCATGGAGCTCATCTCTCCTGTCCTTTCGAGTCGAGTCGAGTCGTTCTTGCGGGGTGGGTGGCGGCGGGTCAGGCGGCGTCGGAGGCGGGCTCACCGGTGAGCGTGAGGAAGACCTCGTCGAGCGTCGGGCGACGGACGGCGATGTCCTCGACCTGCAGGCCGGCCTCGTCGATGGCCCGGATGGCGGCAGGGACGACGGCGGTGCCACCGTCGACCGGCACGGTCACCCGCCGGGAGCCGGCGTCGACCCGGGGTGCCTCCACCCCGACCCGGCTCAGCACCTCGGCCAGCTGCGGCAGGTCGCCGGCGTCGTGGGCGTGGAGCTCGATGACGTCGTGGCCCGCCCGGCTCTTCAGCTCGGCCGGCGTGCCCTCGGCGATCACCTTGCCGTGGTCGATGATGACCACCTGCTTGGCCAGCCGGTCGGCCTCCTCCAGGTACTGCGTGGTGAGCAGCACGTCGGTGCCGTGGTCGACCATCACGTTGATGGCGTCCCACAGCTCGATGCGGCTGCGGGGGTCGAGCCCGGAGGTGGGCTCGTCGAGCAGCAGCAGGCGGGGTGCGCCGACCATCGAGGCGCCCAGGTCGAGCCGGCGCCGCATGCCGCCGGAGTAGGTGCGCACCAGCCGGCCGGCGGCGTCGCTCAGGCCGAGCTGGTCGAGCACGGCCGTCGCGCTGGCGGCGGCGCTGCGACGGCTGTGGCCGAACAGGCGGGCCACCATCTGGAGGTTCTCCCGGCCGGTCATGGCCTCCTCCACGGCGGCGTACTGCCCGGCCAGGCCGATCATGCGGCGGACCTGCTCGGGATGGCGGGTCACGTCGACCCCGCCGACCCGCAGGGTGCCGCTGTCGGGCCGCAGCAGCGTGGCGATGGTGCGGACGAAGGTGGTCTTCCCGGCGCCGTTCGGCCCGAGCACGGCGACCACCTGGCCGCTGTCGGCGACGAGGTCGAGGCCGGCCAGCGCCTGGGTCTTGCCGAAGCGCTTGGTGAGGCCCTGGGCCTCGACCATGGGGGTGGTTGCGGTCATCGTGGGTGTCCTCCCAGTAGGTGCGGTCGTGTGGGGTGTTGCGGGTACGGCGGTCAGTCGTCGACCTGGGCGCGGACGGCCTCGGTGTCGAAGCCCCAGACGTTGGTGCCGGTCTCGGCCCAGGTGCGCCAGCCGTCGAGGCCGTCGAGCTCGCCCGACTCGATGTCGGCGATCAGCCCGCGGACCCACTCGAGCTCGGCCTGCCGCAGGGTCGCCATGTACTCGCCCTCCAGCAGGAACAGGCGGGGGAGCTTCCACTCGGCGGCCTGCTCCTTCATGGCCTGCTCCTCCTCGATGAGGGTCTCGAGGGCGGTGCAGCGGGTCTTCAGCAGCTCGAGCACCCGGTCGGGGTGCATGGCGCCGATGAGCGCCAGGGCGGCCTCGAACTGCAGGTACTCCTTCTCGGGGCTGGCGATCAGGTCGGACAGCCACTCGTCGACCTCGACCCGGCCGGCGTCGGTGATCTCGTAGATCGTCCGCTCGGGCCGCTTGCCCTCCCGCACGGTCTCGACGGCCCGGATCAGCTCACGCTTCTCGAGGCTGGCGACGACCCCGTACAGCGACCCGAAGTTGAGCCGCACCGCCTCGTGCGTGTGGCGCATCCGGAGCGTCTGCGTGATCTCGTACGGATGCATCGCCTTCTCCAGCAGGCACGTCAGCACCGCCAGAGCCAGTGGGTTCGACCGTGTCTTCCTCGGCATACGCCGAAGAATACTCCGGTCAGAGTACTTGTCAAGAAGTACTCCCAACAGAATGCCCCACCAGGGATGCTCCCACTCGGCCATGGCCGTGAAGGGCACTATAATTACCTATATGTAATTTAAAGTATCAGCGCTCGGACTTCAGTTGTGCCAGTTCGATTCCCCGTTCGAATTGCTAGTCCGATTGCAGTCCCGGTCCGACAATTGAAGTATTTGTCGGACTACTATCATTCGACGTGGATCTTGAGGCTCTGCGAAACAGTCCTGGTGGCCAGCTCGTGCCCGTCAGCGGTCACGACCCTCGACTCGGGCGCGACTACGAATACTTCGCGTTCCTTCCCGATCCGCTGCCTGAGTCGGTCCTGTTGGAGCAGGCGACGTGGATCGTCGTCGTCGAGGCGATGGCAGCCCTGGGGCGACTCGATCAGGCGGGTGTGCAGATCCCGAACCCGATGCTTCTCAGGGGCCCCCTGCTGCGGCGCGAAGCCGTCAGCACCTCGGCGCTCGAGGGCACCCATGCGGCATTCGCTGACGTGATGGAGGCCGACATCGCCGACGGATCGTCTCAGACGCCCGAGGTGAGGGAGGTGCTCAACTACGTGCTCGCGGCCGAGTTCGCCCTCGCCGAGATCCGGGACGGCCGGCCGATCTCGACATCGCTCCTGTCGACGGTGCAGGAGATGCTCGTGAAGGGGACGAAGGACGAAGGACCTGAGTCGGGCCGGATCAGGACCACACAAGTCCTCATCGGCTCGGATGGCTGCGCCATCGCCGATGCCCGATTCATCCCACCTCCACCGGACGATCGCCTGCGGGCGGCGACGGACGACTGGGCCGCGTGGCTGAAGCGCCGGAACGAGCTGCCGATCGTGGTCCAGGCAGCACTTGCTCACCATCAGTTCGAAACGCTCCACCCGTTCCACGACGGCAACGGCCGCATCGGTCGCCTGGTGGTGTTGCTGCAGCTCGTCCACGCGGGTGACCTCCGTGAACCACTTCTGGAGATCTCACCCTGGTTCGAGAGGCGCAAGCGCGACTACCAGGACCACCTGTTCGAGGTCAGTGCCACCGGTGACTGGAACAGGTGGGTCCGCTTCTTCTGTGCCGCGATACGGGACCAGGCGGACGACACCGTCCGTCGCATCAACGACCTGCTGCGTCACCAGATAGAGGTCCGGGCACTCCTGCGCTCCGAGAAGGTCCGAGGTGTGGCCGTGGCGATCGCCGAGGAGTTGATCGGGCAACCGGTCGTGACGGCCTCGTGGGCGGCGAGCCGGCACAAGGTCACGTTCGCAGCGGCAAACAACAGCATCGGTCGTCTGGTCGGGCTGGGAGTACTGCGCGAGGCGACAGGCCGCGGCTACGGCCGCGTCTTCCGGTCGGATGCCATATTCGACATCCTGACGAGCTAGTTCCTCGCGCGCAGCGGCCCCTGGCGACTGGGAACGCCGGGGGCCGCAGCGGGCTGGGGTGGGGGAGCTGGGGTTACACGGTGGGGGCCGGTTGGGGGCCGCGGACGAGGCGGCCGGGGTGGGCGCCGGTGGGCTCGTCGTGCTCGCGGACGACGACGCCGCGCTTCACGGTGGCGACGTAGCCCGAGGCCCGCTGGATCAGGCGGCGGCCGCCGGCGGGCAGGTCGTAGACCATCTCGGGGGCGGCGATCGACAGGGCGTCGAAGTCGATCACGTTGACGTCGGCGAGGTAGCCGGGTGCCAGCAGGCCCCGGTCGTCGAAGCCGTAGAGCTCGGCGGTCTGGCGGGTCTGGAGCCGCACCGCCTGCTCCAGCGGCAGCCGGTCGCCCCGGTCGCGGTCGCGGGCCCAGTGGCTGATCATGTAGGTGGGCAGCGAGGCGTCGCAGAGGATCCCGCAGTGGGCCCCGCCGTCGCCCAGCCCCAGCACCGTGCCGGGCTCCAAGAGCATCTCCCGCAGGGCGCCGAAGTCGCCGTACGAGTAGCCCAGCAGCGGGAAGTACAGCAAGGCATGGCCGTCGTTCTCGAGCATGAGGTCGTAGGCGACCTCGTTGGCGGGTCGCCCGTCGCGCGCCGCCAGCGCGGCGACGCTCCGCGACGGTGCCGGCTCGTACTCCGGCGGGTCGCCCAGGGCGTACAGCTTCGAGAAGTTCGACAGGAAGGCGGCGATCCCGTCGATCACGCCCGACTCGCCCAGGATCGCGGCGCGCACCTCGGGCTTGCGCAGCTCGGCGATCCGCTCGGCGAACGGCAGCGCGGCGAGCGGCGCGTAGGCCTCGTGGAACATGAACGGGTGGGCGGTCGACTCGAAGCCCAGCAGCAGGCACGCCGGACGTCCCGCGACCTGCGGCACGATCCGGGCGCCGTCGGCGTTGGCCTCCTCCGACAGATCGAGGAGGCGCCGCCAGTGCTCGGGCCGGATGTCGTCCTGCAGGCAGCCGAAGGTGACCGGCCGCCCGGTCTCCCGGGAGATCTTGGCCATCCAGGCGAACTCGCCCTCCGGGTCGAACATGTCGCTGGCCACCTCGAACACCCCGGTACCGGCCTCGCCCAGGGCCAGGCCGATCCCGACGAGCTCGTCGGCCGACGCGGTGGTCCCGGCGGCCAGCTCCCCGTCCTTGGCCCGGTGGAGCAGCGTGCGGGTGGTCGAGAAGCCGACGGCGCCGGCCTCGACGGCCTCGCGCACCAGCGCGGCCATCCGGTCGATCTCCTCGGGCGTGGCCTCGGCGTTGTGGCCGCCGCGCTCGCCCATCACGTAGGCCCGCACGGGCCCGTGCGGCACCAGGGCGCTGACGTCGAGCACGCGGGGCAGGCGCTCCAGCTCGTCGAGGTACTCGGGGAAGCTCTCCCAGTTCCAGGTCATGCCCTCGTCGAGCGCCGTGCCGGGGATGTCCTCGACGCCCTCCATGAGCTGGATGAGCCAGGCCCGCCGGTCGGGCGCCGGGTCGGCGGGCGCGAAGCCGACGCCGCAGTTGCCCATCACGATGGTGGTGACGCCGTGCCACGACGAGGGGGAGATGTCGGGGTCCCAGGTGGCCTGGCCGTCGTAGTGGGTGTGGATGTCGACCCAGCCGGGGGTGACCAGCAGGCCCTCGGCGTCGATCTCGCGGCGCCCGGGCTCGGCGACCGTCCCGACGGCCGAGATGCGGTCCCCGTCGATGGCGATGTCGGCCACCCGTGCCGGCCCGCCCGAACCGTCGACGACCCTGCCGTTGCGGATCACCAGATCGTGCACAGCGCCTTCCCCCTTACGCCTGCGTGGTGACCTCCAGGCAACCACCTCTTGACCCGCAGGTCAAGATAAATCTGCGTCAGCCGTGCAAAAACTCCAGGATCAGTGGGTTGACCACGTCAGGGCGTTCGAGGTGCAGGAAGTGGCCGGATTTCTCGACCACCTCCACCCGCGAGCCCTCGGCCGGGAGGAAGGGCCGGGCTGCCTCGGCGAACTCGACGCCCATGCAGCCGTCGTCCTGGCCGTGCAGGTACAGGGTCGGCACGGGCACCGGGCCCGACGCCGCCGAGTCCAGGGCGATGATCTCCGGGTCGGTGCTGAGGCCCACGCCGCCGAGCGTCGCCCGGTAGTAGCCGAGCGCCGCGGCCAGGTTGGCCGGGTCGCGCAGGGACTCCTTCACGTGGGGCACGTCCTCGGTCGCGTCGTAGCCGGGCGACCAGTCGGCCCACAGCCGGTCGATGAACTCCAGGTCGCCCATCGACACCGCCATCTCGGCCAGCGGGTGCTGGAAGAGGAACATGTACCAGGACCGCTGCAACTGGTCGTAGCTGAAGAACCCGGCGGTCACGGCGCCCGTCGGCGGCACCGCCAGCGTCACCAGCCGACGCCAGGGCGCGTCGTGCACCGCGGCGTACGACGCCATCGCTCCCCAGTCGTGGCCGATGAGCACGGCTTCCGAGTCGCCGCCGAGCGCGGCGTGGAGCGCCGACGCGTCGCGGCCGACCATCGCCAGCTGGTACACGCCGTCGTCGGGCACCGACGTGGGCGCGTAGCCCCGCAGCCACGGAGCGACCGCCCGGTACCCGGCGTCGGCGAGCAGAGGCAGCAGGTGCCGCCACGTCCACGCCGAATCGGGGAAGCCGTGGAGGCACAATGCCAGCGGACCGGAGTCGCCCGCGGCGAGGTATCCGAACCGCAGCCCGTTCGCCTCGACCGTGCCTTCGCTGATGCCCGTCGTCATGGCGCATCAAGCTAATGGCCTCGGCGCCGGCCGAGTCCGCTCGGGGCGGTGGCGGGGGTGGCTGGTATGGGCTCGCCGGAGGCTGTCCAACCTGGTGATTGTCGTCACACCCCGGGCTGGTGCGCGACCGGCTTGGGTAACGTCGCCCAACACACAGGGGTGCTCTCGGGGGAACGTTTGCTGAACGTCTCGTTTTACGGAGTCCGGGGTTCGACCCCATGCCCATGCGATGAGAACCGTCGCTACGGAGGCAACACGTCGTGTGTGGCTCTCGACGCGCCCGGCCACGACCCGATCGTGCTCGACCTCGGCACCGGGCTCCGCCAGTGGGGGCGAACCCTGCCACGAGACGGCAGCTTCCGAGGGTCGGCGCTCGTCACCCACCTCCACTGGGACCACGTGCAGGGCCTCCCGTTCTTCGCTCCGATCCTGGCCGCCGGCGCCGAGCTCGACGTGTACGGCCCGGCCCAGGAGGAGAGCTCGCTCGACGAGGCCTTCCACCACTTCGTCTGTCCGCCGTACTTCCCGGTCACGCTGGAGGAGCTGTACGGCCGCATCCGCTTCCACGACGTGAGCGATGCCGACCTGGCGTTCAACGGCGCCAAGGTGCGGGTGCGGGAGGTGCCCCACTGCGGGTCGACCAACGGCTACCGCGTGGAGATGGGCGGCGCCAGCGTCGCCTACCTGTCCGACCACCAGATGCCGCTCGACGGCAGCCACGCCGTGACCGACGAGGTGCTGGAGCTGTGCGACGGCGCCGACCTGGTGATCCACGACGCCCAGTACACGAAGGCCGAGTTCGCCGAGAAGTCGTTCTGGGGGCACTGCACCGTCGAGTACGCGGTGTTCGTGGCGCAGGAGGCCGGGGCCAAGCGCCTGGCCCTGTTCCACCACGACCCGGCGCACGACGACGACCAGGTCGACCGGCTGCTGCGCGACGCCCGCAGCGCCGCCGAGTCGACGTCGCTGGAGGAGGTCGTGGCCGCCTACGAGGGCCTCACCCTCTCCTTCGGCGGCTGAGCCGCACCTGACCCGGCGTCAGGTCGCTGGATAGGGTGCCCCATGCCAACCACCCCGCCGCCGCCCCAAGCGGACTCGGCTGCGCCGAGGCAAGCTTCTCCTGTGAACGCCGCCGACGGTTCCGCTCCTCCCGTGATCGACACCGCCCGCTTCCGCCAGGTGCTGGGGCACTTCCCGACCGGGGTCACCGTGATCACCTCGACCACGCCCGACGGTCCCGTGGGGCTGGCCGTGGGCTCGTTCTTCTCGGTGTCGCTCGACCCGCCGCTGGTGGCGTTCTGCGCCGCCAAGACGTCGACCAGCTACCCGAGGGTCGAGGCGGCCG
>DATHJB010000158.1 GCA_035316325.1 Acidimicrobiales bacterium | reverse complement strand
AGTCCCCCCTCCGACACGACCTCTCATCAACCCTTGAGGGGTGCAGGTGACCCGCGCGGTTCGGGTCACGGGGTCGAAACTGACCGCCACGCCTAGCGAGGTCAGTAGCTCTGCCTTGCCGGCTCCGTCGGCCTGCCCGAGCGCTGTCCGCAGGTCCCCGCAGGTCTCGTGGACATCTGCGCTGAGGGCTCGATGTCGTCGGCGCCGAGCACCAACCAGCTCGAACACCCAGCACCCGAGCTGGAGTCGCCCGACAGAGCGGACGACTTCGGCCTGGGCTTCTAATGGTGTGCCCTGAGGATCCGGTGTACGGATCTCCGCGCCGGGGAGGTCAGCGGCAAGGGCGACGGGGCCGCCTGTTATCGCGCCCCCGCTGACGCCTGTCCTGACGCCCCGACGTCCCGACACTCACGCGAAGCTGGTCCGGTGGGCTTACCGTACGTCTATCGCCATCGACCGGGATGGTTGTATGCCGCCATTGCGGGATTGGCGGTGCTCACGCCAGTGCTCGGAGCAGTGCTCGTGATCGACGGCTTCGGGTTCGTCAAGCTCCTCTGGCTCCTCACCGCCGCCAACTGGTGTTGGACCCTCAGCACCCAACGATCCTTCGAGGTCACAGTCGACGAGAACACGATCACCTTCCGGCGCGTCGTCGGGCAGAGGTCCCGACCGATGACGGAGCTGACCCGGGTCGTCGCCGTCACCAAGGAACTGCTCCTCTTCTCGTTCGGCAAACACGACGAGAACGTGTTCCGGAGCGAGGGAGCCGACCTGCTGCTCGACCACATCCACCAGGTCAAGCCCAGCTTGAATGATCTGCTCACCCCACCCGACTTCACCATCGTGCTCCGCGGCTACGAACGGAAATCCGTCGACGACTACATCGCCCGACGCAGGGACGGTGTCCGTGACGGCGACGAACCGGCGACATCGACACCACCGGCGTTCCCGATCGTGATGCGCGGCTACGAACGAACCCAGGTCGACGCCTACTTGGGGATCCCCACGCCATCGGCCGCCGACTAGCTGCTCTCCCCCGATGTTGCCCGACGAGTCGCCAGCCGTGAGGAGACCACAACGACCGCCACGGTCGATCCGGCGACGAAGATGCTCTGGCCCAGCTCCATGTCGAAGAGGGTTATCGCCACGCCAACAGCGACGAGGACATAGGCGGACGGCCCAACCAACCAACGCCACCACCGGCTGTCAGAGATGCGACGCCACAGAACGCTGTCGTACCTCGCACGCCCCGCTACGTGGCGTGCACGGAGCTCACCATCATCAGCCCGAACCGGATCGCCAGCCACGTGGCCAGTCTCGCAGCCAGCGCCGTCGAGCCGATGGCACCGAACGATGGCGCGGAGTGATGTCTGTGGGAGCTGCCGTCCCCTCAATCTCAAGGGAGCGCGACCGATCAATCTCAAGGGAGCGCGACCGAGATCACTGAGCCGGCGTTTCGGTGCAGGCCGTCTGCAAGCCTCTCGGGGTGAGGATCGCTCTGGTGTCGGACATCCACGGCAACCGCCAAGCGCTCGAGGCCGTGATCGCTGACGCCACCACGCGGGGCGTCGACCGGTGGTGGGCGCTGGGTGACCTCGTCGCGATCGGTCCCGATCCCGTCCCGACACTCGAGTTGCTCGCCGACCTGCCCGCCGTGCAGGTCACCCGGGGCAACACCGAGCGCTACGTGCTGACAGACGACCGACCGCCGCCCCACGCCGACGATGTCCTTGCCGAGCCCGAGCTGCTTCCGCTCTACGGAGTGATCCAGCGCTCGTTCGCCTGGACCGCCGGAGCGCTCGCAGCCACCGGCTGGCTCGACTGGTTGCGCGACCTCCCCCTCGAACTGCGCCTGACGTTGCCCGACAGGACCAGGGTGCTCGGCGTCCACGCCTCACCGGGTCGAGACGACGGCGACGGCATCACCCCACAACGGAGCGAGGACAACCTCCGACGCGACCTGGAAGGCAGCGACGCCCAGCTCGTCGTCGCCGGCCACACACACCAACCGACCGACCGGATCGTGGGAGACGTTCGGGCGGTGAACCTCGGCAGCGTGAGCAACCCGATCACCGACGACCTGCGGGCCAGCTACGCCATCCTCCACGCAGACCGACACGGACACCGACACGGACACCGCATCGAACACTGCCGCGTCAGCTACGACCGCGACGCATTCCTCGCATCGATAGCCCGCTCCGGCCACCCAGCAGCGGACTACATCGCCTCATTCCAACACGGCAAACAGGTACGCCATCCGGCACAACAGCCAGGAGCGCCGGACCCGATCGCATGACCTCGACACGGCGGTCAGGGAGACGGAGGTGCGACGGCGGCCACGAGTCCCCGGCCAATCACGTCGCGGGTTCGCAAGGCGGCCGCGGCGGAGGTCCGACTGCGGTGCGCATGCTCTCGCAGCAGTCCTGTTGCCGATTCCACGAGCGCTCGGTCTGACCTACCGGCGTCTTGCGACAACCGCGGAGCTGGCGGGGCTCATCGAGGCCATCCGCACCACCAGCAACGACCCCGACCTCGACCTCCTCGACCTCCTCGACCTCCGCTTCCACCTCGAGACCGGCGCCCGCCGCCAAGGCGCCCTCAACCTCCGCCTCGGCGACATCGACACCCGCCGCTCCACCGTCTGGCTATCCGAGAAAGAACACCAGCGACCGCGAACGACCCCTCTCCCCCACCCTCACCCGACTCCTCCACCACCACGCCACCACCCGCAGCGCCCACCACCCCGACGACCCCACCTTCCGCCGACACGACGGCATGCCAATCACCGCTCGCCGCTACAACACCATCTTCGACCGCGCCCGCCCATGCCTCGAATGGGCCCAACACAGCCGGATGACACCGACCATCGGATGGCCAGGTGAGCCAACGACGGGCAACGGCTGGCGGGCTCGCAGGTGTCGCCGTCGAGCTACTACGACTTGCGGAGCCGACCGCCGTCTCGTTGCGAGGTCGCCGAACGGTGTGGGTTCCCCGGTCTTTGCTTTCTCACCGCCACCGCCGACGGGTTCGACTGACATGACCTGCCTGTCGGGCCGGCCGGGTAGACACGCGGGTGTGATCAGGTTCTCGGACGTCCTCGACCCGCTCACCGGGGAGCGGGGCATCGTCGAGGCGGCGCCCGCCGGTGGCGGTCCCACGCCGACGATCGGCGCCTGCGACGGTCGGCACCTGTGGGTGCTGCCCGGTCTCTACGACGGCGACCAGAACTGGCCGGTGCCGGACTGGGGCGTCCGGGCCGGCGACCGGTGGCGGACGCTGGCCGGTGGCGCGGCCCACGTGAACGTCGCCTACTCCTGGGATCGGGTGGCCCCGTGCTCGCCGGCCGAGGTGGCTGCCCGGTTCGCTGCCGTGCGGTTCCCGCAGGTGTTCCCGGTACTGACCGTGCCCCGGGACCGCTCGAAGGGGTTCGCCGGCTGGCTGGCCCGCCACGCACCGGAGCTGCGGGCCACGTGGCCGCCGGTCGTGCGGTTCTTCTCCGGGGACCCGGAGCTGCGGCGCAACCTGGACGCCACGTGGGAGGCCGGCCTGCGGGTGGCGGTGTTCTGCGGTGACGAGGAGTCGATCGCGGGCGTGCTCGCCGACCGGGGCGGGCCGCTGCACTTCCGCCACGCCACGTCGGCCGGTCGCCTCGACCTCATGCTGGCCGCCCCGGGGGTGACCGCCCAGACGTCGCCGCACTTCCTGCTCCGCATCGACGGGGGCCACGCCGCGGCGCTGCACGTCCGCCCTCCGGTGCCCGGCGACCCCGACCGGGCGTCGCTCGTCGGCGCCCTCGACCGGGTCACGATGATCGGTACCGACCACCGCGCGCCCGTGCGCGGCCACGACGGCCCGGGACTCGACGTGGCCGCCACGCTGCTCGGGACGTTGCTGGCACTGGCGGACGAGGTCGACGGCGGGCTCGCGGCCCTGGTCCCGAAGGTGACGACCGGGCCGGCCGCGGTGTTCGGCACGTTCGATCGCCTGCGCCCCAGCCGCGTTCTCGTCGACCCGACGGTCACCCACAACCTCGTGCTGGGCACGGGCGAGGAGGCCCGCCGCGCCCCCTACCTGGGGCGCCGCCTGCGCGGCACGGTCGTCGCGGTGGAGACGGACGGCGAGCTGCTCGTGCTCTGACCCGACCCCGCCGACCGGCCGTCCCGCCAAGGGAGCAGGCGGCCCGCCTACGAGGCGGCGTCGGCGCGGGTCAGGTGGCGGTGGCCGACGAGGTGGGCCTCCATGCGGGCCTCGGCCGCCGGGGTGTTGCCCTCGAGCAGGTGGCGCACGATCGACGAGTGGTCCCGCCACGACGAGTGGACGCGCCGGTCGTCGGTGGGGGAACGCAGCTGGTCGGACCGCAGCCGCACGGTCTCGAGCAGGCGCGTGAGCAGCGGGCTGCCCGTCCCCTCGGCCAGGAGCAGGTGGAAGCGGCGGTTCAGCCCGCCGAGCGCGACGAGGTCGTTGTCGGCGATCGCCTTGTCGCCCTCGTCGAGGAACGCCTGCAGCTCGTCGGTCAGCGTCTCGTCGCGGCGGTCGGCCACGAACCGGACGGCGATCAGCTCGAGCGCCAGTCGGATCTCCTCGACCGCCTCGGCCTCGGACGTGTCGGTGCCGACGACCCGGACGCCGCGCCGCGGCACCCATTCGAGTAGGCCTTCGGACTCGAGGATGCGGAACGCCTCGCGGATGGGGACGCGGGACACGCCCAGCTCCTCGGCCAGCGCCGCCTCGCCCAACCGATCGCCCGGCCGCAGCTCGCCGACGAGGACCCGCCGGCGGAGCTCGTCGACGACGTCCTTGCGCAGGCTGCCGGGTGCGTCAACTCGCTTCACGGCACCGAGGCTCCCACACCGGCGGTCGTTTCGGCACGACGATGCGGGGTGACCCTTCCGCTCCCGTGCTCACGTGTACACCCGGTCCAGCCGCTCGGCGACGAACGCGCCGGCTGCGACGGCCTCGGCGGGGCCGCCGCCGGCCGGGGTGACGATCGTCGTCGGGTCGGGGAACACGAAGAACACGACCGACATGCGCTCGCCCGACGCGCTCGGGGCGCTGACCCGGTGGCGCGGCGCCCGCCAGCGCCTGCCGGTGGCGAACGGCAGGAGGTCGCCGAGCAGCAGGATCAGGTGCCCGGGGCGGGGCGGGGCGGCGACCCAGTGGCCGTCGACCTCGATGTCCAGGCCGTCGACGCCGCCGGGGTGGTGCAGCAGGGTGAAGGGCCCGAAGTCGGTGTGCGCGCCGCGCAGGCCGCCCTCGTCGGACGGTTGGGACGGCCCGGACGGCTCGGACGGCTCGGCATCGTCGCCCGGGTACCAGTTGACGGCCAGGTTCGAGGCGTGCCCACCCATCCATCGGGCGACGCCCGGGTCGGCCGGCCCGGCGGCGGCCGCCAGCAGGTCGGCGGCGGCTGCGGCGGTCTGCTCGAACGCGGCGTAGGCCGCCAGCCAGGCGGAGCGCATGGCCGGTGCGGCGGCGCCCCAGCCGGCGGGGCCGCCGGCGGCGCCGTCGCCCCCGGAGTCGCCCGGGGTGCCGGCGCCGACCTTGAACAGCTCGCAGCGGTCACGGGACGCGGCCACCGTGCCGGCGGCGGCGGCGTAGGCACCGGAGCCGGCCGGGCGGTAGCCGAACGTCCCGGGGCCGCGGGCCGACAGGGCGAGCTTGTCGCCCGCCGGCTGCCGGAAGAACGCGGCGGTCGCCTCGGCGAACCCGGCCAGCAGGGCCGGCGACAGGGCGGGGTCGCGCACGTAGCAGGCGCCGACCTCGGCCATGGCCGTGTCGAGGCGGGCGCGGGCGGCGCCGGCCGGGTCGCCCCGGCCGGCCGCGCCCACCTCGAAGGTGCCGAGCGTGGCGGGCACGTCGCCCTTACTGCCCGGGGGCGCTCACGCCCGCCGAGATCGAGGTGTCGAGGAACTCGTTGGTCGCGAAGTCCTCCCAGGCGATGTCGTCCGGCACGTCGCTGCCGGTCTCCTCGAGCACAGGGACGACCGTGTCGAGGATCTCCTGCATCCGGTCGGCGTCGAACGAGCCCTGCACGCCGTCCGTGCCGTCGGCGAAGGTGCCGAAGCCCGCCAGGGCGTCGTGGGCGTAGTCGTTCTGCTCGATCGTCGTCTGCCAGAAGTCGCCGATCTCGGTGTTCAGGTCGACGATCACCTGGTTCACCCCCGCCGGGTCCGCCATGTAGTCGATGATCGACTGCTGGAGGATCGGAACCAGCAGCTCGAGGCACTCGCGGTCGTCCTCCAGCTGGTCGGTGCGCACGGCGATGCTGGAGCCGTAGATCGGGTAGCCCGCGTCGTAGAGCAGCATCGCCTCCAGGGCCTTGCCCCACTCGGGCAGCTGGGTGAACGTGTACGGCTCGAGGCTGGCATAGCCCGAACCGAGGACCGCCTCGCCCTGGGACGACACGAACTGGTCGGGGGCGCCGGTGTAGGAGCCGTCCATCTGCTCTTCGCGGATGAGGCCGGCGCCGATCAGCCACCGCTGGTAGGTCGAGCCCTCGAACACCAGCACGGTGGCGTCGCTCTCGCCGACGTCGCCGATCTCCTGGAAGTCGTAGGTGTCCGGATCGAAGATGATCGCCTGAGGTGGCACCTGCATGTAGCTGACGACCGCGGTGGTCGGCGCCTCCTCGATGTTCTCGATGCCCTCGTCCGTGTCGATCAGCGCCATCGTCAGGCTGTCGTCGAGGTAGAGCTGGGCGGACGCCTGCGTGTTGCCGAGGAACGGACCGCCGGCCCGCACCTCGAACGTGACGCCGCTGTCGCCGATCTCGCCGCGGTAGGCGCCGGCGCTGCCGTCGATCTCGCCGTCCTCGCCGATGACCTGGTAGAGCGGGCCGTACTCGGCCTCGGGGAACCAGCCGGTCTGCACGGCGACTGTCTCGGGGCACGCGGCGGCCAGCTCGCTGGTGCTGCCGCCATCCCCGCCGGCGTCGTCGTCCGACGAGGCGGTGTCGTCGTCGCCGCAGGCGGCGAGCAGTGCCAGTGTCAGAGCCACGGCGGTGCCGCGGGCCAGGGGTGTCCGGAAGCGCATCGTTCTCCTTGCGAGGAAGTCCCGGGCCACCGCCCGAACGGCGGGGACTGTGCGGCATGTTGTATACGAGCGCGCCGATCCCAGAGTTTCCCTCCCATTACGGATCTGGGTCCGTTGCCCCACGGGACTCTTTCGCCGTAGGGCTGCTCCCGGTGAGCGGTCGACAGGTTTTGGACAGGCGCCGGCCGCGGCCCCGTTACGCGTCCGACGCTCCTCCGAAACGAGTCTTGTATACAAGAAGGGCGTGAGTACCACGCAGACGCTCCCGATCCCGCCCTTCGCCCTGGCTGCCGGCCGCCGCCTGCTCGCCGACGCCGACGGGTGCGCCGACCCGGTGGCGGGCGCCCGCCTGCTGCCGCGCTCCGCCTACGTCGACCCCGACGTCTTCGAGTTCGAGAAGCACACCGTGTTCTCCCGCGAGTGGTTGTGCATCGCCCACGAGAACGAGGTGCCGGAGCCCGGCGACGTGCTCGCGCTCACCGTCGTCGACGAGCCGCTCCTGGTCGTGCGGGGCGCCGACGGCGACGTGCGGGTGCTGTCGGCCACCTGCCAGCACCGGGGCCACCCGCTCTTCGACGGGCTCGCCGCGCTCGGCGAGGACGCCGGCTGCGTCAAGGCCAAGCGGTTGACCTGCCCGTACCACGGCTGGGTCTACAACCTCGACGGGCGCCTGGCGGCGGCGCCCACCATGCAGGAGACCACGCCGGTCGAGACGCTGCGCGCCACCGTGGCGCTGCCCTCGGTGCGGTCCGAGGTGTTCCACGGCCTGGTCTTCGTCAACTTCGACGACGACGCCACCCCGCTGGCCCCGACGCTCGGCAAGCTCGACGCCGAGCTGACCACGTTCGGCCTCCCGGACCTGTCCGCCATGCCCGGCTCCACGCGCACGGGCCTGGGCTGGAACTGGAAGCTGCACCACGACAACGCGCTGGAGCCGTACCACACGGCCTACGTGCACAAGGGCGTCCACGAGGCGGCGCCGGCGACGAACGCCCGGTTCTGCGACTTCGAGCGGGGCGACGGGCAGGTCATGCACCCGACCTACCTCGTGTCCGAGGACGCCAGCCTCGACAACGTGTCCGGTGCCCGGCTGACGGCCGCCATCCCGGGCCTCGGCGACGAGCAGCGCAAGCGGGTGATGTTCGCCTCGGTGCCCCCGCTGTTGTTCGCCATCCTGCAGCCGACGTTCGTGTCGCTCTCGTTCGTGCTGCCGGTCGCCCATGACGAGATCGCCCTCCGCCGCGTCGACCTCTACCCGAAGGTCGCGGTCGAGGAGGAGGGGTTCGCCGAGGCCTACGCCGCCCAGCAGGCCCGCAAGAAGGTGGCCATCACCCAGGACCAGACCACGCTGCGGGCCCTCCAGCGGGGCTACCGGTCCCGGTTCGCGCCCCGGGGCCCGCTGTCGTGGCTGGAGGCGACGATCCCACAGATGAGCTCGTGGATCCTCGACAGCTACACCGCCGGGCTGGCGGCGGCCGAGGCATCGCTCCCCGAGGTGCCGGTCGAACTGGCGCCCGGTGCCCACTGAGGGCTCGCCGGCTGCCGGCCGCGACCGTTCGGCAGTGACAGCACTGGAGGCCGAGGTCGGTGCCCTGCGGGCCGCGCTGGGCGACATCGGGGACGAGCGGGCGATCGAGGCGTTGATGGTCTCCTACCACGTCGCCTGCGACCATCCGACGGACAAGGGGAACCAGGTCGCTGCGCTGTTCACCGAGGACGGGCGGTGGGAGAGCGTCGGGGCGCACGGCAACCCGGCATGGGCGGCCGTGGGCCGGGAGGCGCTGATCCCCAAGTTCGACCGCAACCACGAGCGCATGCCGTTCGCCGTCCACCACCTCACCGGCGGCCGCATCGTGCTGGCCGGCGACGGCGCAGCGGCCACCCGCACCGCCCGGGGCGACTGGACCTACTTCCAGGCCTGCACGTACCGGGGAACCACGCCGCTGTGGATCTCCGGCGCCTACCACGTGGCGTTCCGCCGGGAACCGTCCGTCGCCGGCGGCCGCTGGCTGATCACCCACCTGCAGGTGGAGAACCACTTCACGACACCCTTCGACCGAGGGTGGGTCGAGGTGCCCCACGTCGCCACACCGTGAGGGGCGCCAACCTCGCTGCCCTCCGGCACCGACCGCTGGCCGCGTTCCTGGCCGGGAACCTGGTCTCGAACTGTGGGACGTGGGTCCAGAACATCGCCCTCAGCGTGTTCGCGTACCGGCGCACAGGGGGCGACACGTTCTGGGTCGGGGTCATGGGCTTCAGCCAGTTCGCCGCCGTCGGCATCCTGGCGCCGTGGTCGGGCCGGGCGGCGGACCGGATGGACCGGCGACGTCTGTCCTCGGTCGCCGCCGGGGTGAGCGCCGCGCTCGGCGGGCTGCTGGCGCTGCTGTCCGGGCTCGACCTGGCTTCGGTCCCGACGGCCGCGGTCGTGGCGCTGGTCGCCGGTGTGGCGACGGCGTTTGCCACGCCGGCCATGAAGGCGCTGGTCACGGGTCTCGTCCCCGCCGACGAGGTCGGCCGGGCGATGGCGCTCGAATCGGCCAGCTACAACCTCGCCCGCGTCATCGGGCCCCTGGTCGGCGCCGCTGTCGTCGCCGGTCTCGGGTTGACCTGGGCGTTCGCCCTGAACGCGCTCAGCTTCCTCGGCCTGGTCGTGGGACTGCGGTGGGCACGCTCCCCCGGCCCGCCCCGCCGGGCGCCCACGGGCCCGGTCACGCTGGCCTCCGCCGTCCGGCTCGTGCGGCGCCAACCCATCCTCGTGGCGGCGTTCGCCGTGGTCGCCGGCGTCTCGATGGCGTCCGACGCCGTGACGACGCTCGGGCCCGAACTGTGCACCGACGTCCTCGGGCGATCGGACGCGTTCGCCGGGGCTCTCGTCGGAGCGTTCGGGTTCGGGGCGGTGTCCGTCGTGCTCGCGACGTCGCCGTCGCTCCGGACGACCCCTGCTCGCCTCGCCGCCCGCTGCCTCCTCATGGCGCTCGGGCTGGCCGGCCTGGCGACGCTGAGCGGGACCGTCGCCGTCCTCGTGGCGCTCGCCGTGGCCGGCGGCGGGTTCCTGGCGGCGAACACCGAGGCCAGCACGTCCATACAGATGGGCGTCGGCGACGACGACCGCGGCCGCGTCTCGGCGCTGTGGGCCGTCGCGTTCCTGGGGGTACGGCCCGTCGCCTCGCTCGTGCTGGGCGCCACCGCCCGCCTCGCCGGGGTGCGGGTGGCGGCCGCCGTGGCGATCGTCCCGCTGGCCCTCGCGCTGCTGGCTCTGCGCTGGGCGGCCGCGCGCTCGGTGCCGGCGCGCCCGGTGCCGGCGCCCCCGGCGCGGCGTCGCGCCGAGCGCGCGGGCTGACCCCGGCGCGGTCGCGGCTACGCCGTGTCGAAGTCGGGCTCGGCGACCCAGCCCCGGTCGAACCGGGTCGAGAAGAAGCCGCGCAGGCGCAGGTGGGACAGCTTCCACACGCCGTCCTCGACGGCGAAGCTGTTGTCGTAGTGCCCGGCGGTCCAGAGCGGCACCTCGCCGCGGAACGTGCAGGGCTCGAAGTAGTACCACTGGCCCCGGGCGGTCGAGCCGTCCGCGCCGACCTGGACGCGCCCGTTCGTCAGGTAGTGGATCGAGAACGGCAGCCGGGTGTGGTTGCGGTCGAACTTCTCCACGAGCGCCTCCGTCCCGGTGGCGGCCCACGCGACCGCGTCGGGGCGGTCGAGCAGCTCCCACGTGCCGTCCCGGGTGAAGGCGGCGGCGACCGCCGCGCCCTTGCCGGTCGGTACGTCGCAGGCGCACATGTAGCGGACCATGGCCTCGTGCACCCCGTCCTTGGCCGCCAACTCGGCGGCCCGGGCCTCGAGCTCCGCCACGCGGGCCTCGAGCGCTGCCACCGTGGCGGCCGCGGCCCCGGCCCCGGCGCTCACGGGGCCAGCTCCAGCTTGACCATCTCGTCGCGGGCCGTGCCGACGATGACGAGCGCCAGCTGCTCGGCGTTGAGGTCGCCGTAGCCGTCGACGGCGCCGAGCGACGCGCCCTGGGCCTGGAAGGCGGCGAGCGACGGGAACTCAGCGGTCATGACCAGGTGGTGGAGCCCCCCGAGCGCCGGCGCCCACACGTGGTACGGCGTCAGGCCGGCGGCCACGAGGAGCGCGTTCTTCTCCTTCTGCAGGGCGATGAACTGCCCCGCCTTGCCGTAGGTGACGTTTCGGTACACGCGGTGCTGGTGCAGCTGGGGCGGATGGTCCGTCATGGCCGTGTTGTATACGAGATGGTGCCCCGACGGGTTACCCGCGTGTTACGTCTCGGGCGGTCGCCCGGATCCGATCGGCCGGGCTCCGATCCTCCAGCGGCGACAGATCGTGGACAGGCGATCGAGCCACAGGCGTAACAGCCGGGAAACGGCCCGTCCCGAGATCTCGTATACAAGAAGAGGGATGGCTTCCCCCACGAGCACGGCGCTCGCCGACCGGGCCCCCGCCGACCGGGCCCCCGCCGACCGGGCCCCCGCCGCGGACGACGGGCCGGTCCTTCGCTTCGAGCAGGTCGCCAAGGTCTTCCCCGACGGGACCGAGGCCGTGGCCGCCTGCGATCTGGCCGTCCACCCAGGCGAGCTGGTGTCCATCGTCGGCCCGTCCGGTTGCGGCAAGTCGACGTTGCTCCGCATCGCCGCCGGCCTCGACGTCGCCACGTCCGGCACGGTGGAGGTCGACCGCAGCAACATCGGCTACGTCTTCCAGGACGCCAACCTGCTGCCCTGGCGGACGGTACGCCGCAACGTCGAACTGTTCCTCCAGCTCCGCGACGTCCCCAAGGCCGAGCGTTCCGAGCGCGTCGAGAGGGCGCTCGCCACGGTCGGGCTGACCGAGTTCGCCGACCACCACCCGGCGGCGCTGTCCGGCGGCATGCGCATGCGGGCGTCGCTGGCCCGGTCGCTGACGCTCGACCCGCCGGTGTTCCTGTTCGACGAGCCGTTCGGCTCCGTCGACGAGATCACCCGTGAGCGCCTGAACGAGGAGCTGCTCGCGCTGTTCGGCAAACTGCGCTTCGGCGGCCTGTTCGTGACCCACTCGGTGTACGAGGCCGTGTTCCTGGCCACCCACGTCGCCGTGATGTCGGCGCGGCCGGGCTGCATCGTCGACGTGATCGACGTGCCGTTCGGGTACCCGCGGTCGGCCGACCTGCGCCACGAGCCCGAGTTCGCCCGGATCACCGGCCAGGTGTCCAAGGCCCTACGGAGCGTGCATCGATGACCGCCCTCACCGCCGACGTCGCGGGACCGACCACCCTCGACGCCGACCTGCCCCCGGGACCGGTCGACGGCCCGGCGGCGGGCGACCCGGGCCCCGTCGGCCCGTCCGGCGCCCACCTCGTGCTCCGCCGCGTGGGCGCCGTCGGTCTGAAGGTGCTCGGCCCGTTCCTCGTGGCCTGTGGGTTCGTGGCCATCTGGTACGGCGTGACGTACCTGGCGCTGCCGGACCACCAGCGGTTCCTGCTGCCGCCGCCGCACGAGGTCGTGACCGACGGGTTCCTCGACGCCCAAACCCGCTCCGAGCTGATCAGCGGCCTGTGGTCGACGACCCGCGTGGCGACGCTCGGCCTCCTGCTCGCCTTCACGCTGGGCTCGTTCTTCGCCATCTTCCTGGCGCAGGCCCGCTGGATCGAGCGGTCGTTCTACCCCTACGCCGTCATCCTGCAGACGATCCCGGTGCTGGCGCTGACGCCGCTGGTGGGCCTGTGGTTCGGGTTCAACTTCCGCAGCCGCGTGCTGATCTGCCTGATCCTGGCGCTGTTCCCGATCATCACCAACACGCTGTTCGGGCTGCGCTCGACCGCCAAGGCCCACCACGAGCTGTTCACGCTGCACGACTCCGGCCGCTGGACCCGACTCGTGCGCCTGCAGCTGCCGTCCGCCCTCCCGGCGATCTTCACCGGCCTCCGCATCAGCGCCGGGCTGTCGGTCATCGGCGCGATCGTCGCCGACTTCTTCTTCCGCCAGGGCGAGAAGGGCATCGGGCGACTGCTCGACGTCTACCGCTCGCAGCTCGCCAGCGACAAGCTGATCGCCGCGGTGATCTGCTCGGCGGCGCTCGGCGTCGCGGTGTTCCTGGTGATCACCGCCCTGTCGAACCGGGTCCTGCGCTCCTGGCACGACTCGGCGACGCACCGGTCGTGACCCGGCCGTGCTGATCCGGGTCCCGGACGTCGAGTCGGCGGTCGCCGCCCTCGCCGAGCCACGCACGCAGGCGGTGGCCGGCGCCACCGCCCTGCTCGTGGACGTCCACCGCGCCGCGCCCGCGCCGGGTGCCACACGGGCGCTCGTCGACCTCACGTCGGTGCCCGAGCTCTGCGTCCTGGACGAGGCCGTCCCGGGGGAGGCCCCGGGCGTGCGGTTCGGGGCGGCGGTCACGCTGGCGCGCGCCGCCCGGCGGCCCGGCGTCGTGGGGGCGGCCGCCGCCGGGGTCGCCACCCTCGCCGTGCGCCACCAGGCGACGATCGGCGGGAACGCCTGCGCCGCGGCCTGGCCGGCCGACCTGGTCGCCGCGCTGTGGTGCGCGGGGGCGACCGTGGAGGTCGCCGACCCGCACGGGCGCCGCCACCTCGAGCTGGGCCTGGCCCCGCTCTCCCTGGCCCCTGGCGAGATCGTCGTGGCGCTCCGGGTGCCGGACGAGCGCGGCACACACGTCGCCGGCGGGGGCGTCACGCCGACCCGCCCAGCCCTGCGCGTCCTCACCGGCCTGGCGGCGGGCCGCGCCGTGGCCACGGCCGGAGCCTGGCGCCACCCCCTCCCGTCCACGGGCGCGGCCGTCGCCGCCCACGCGGCCCTCCACCCGGCCGCCGACGAGGACGAAGCCGCGGCACCCGCCGACGGCGGGACCAGCCGGGCCGCGTCCGCCGCGTTCGTCGGCGCCGTGCTCGCCGCCGAGCTGGGTGCGCTCGGCGTCCCGGCACCGGTGGCGGCCGACCTGGCCCGACGGACCGCGCTCGCCCTGGAGGACGTGTGACCCTCGCCTCCAACGCGACGCACCCGGTCGCGCCCGCCGGCACAGCCCCGCCGGCGACCAGCCGGGCGATCCGGGTGCTGGCCGACGGGCGAGCGGAGCCCGTCCCCGTGCCCGCCGGCGCCTGGGTCACCCTCCTGGACGCCCTGCGAGCCGCCGGACGGACCGAGGTCAAGGAGGCCTGCCACGAGGGTCGCTGCGGCGCCTGCGCCGTGCTGGTGGACGGCGAGCTGCGCCTGTCGTGCCTCGTGCTCGCCGCCCGGGCGGCGGGCGCCGCGGTCACGACCGCCGCCTCGCCGGAGTGCGGCCGGGCCGCGGAGGCGATCGCCGCCTGCGGTGCCGTCCAGTGCGGCTACTGCACGCCCGGAGTGGTCGTCTGCCTGACGTGGGCCGAGGCGGGGGGCGCCTCCGCCGAGGAGGCTCTCGCCGCCACGATCTGCCGCTGCGGCTGCCATCCGGGCTTCCGCCAGGCGGCCACGGCTCTCGGCCTCCCGGCCGCCCCCGCCACGGGTGCCGACCTCGGCACCGGCCCCGACGGGCGAGCTGTGGAGACCCGCCGTGGCTGACGCCGTGCTCGCCGACCGGCGGGCCAAGGCGACCGGCACCTACCCGTTCTCCAACGACCGGCCGGCGGGCGGGGCGCTGCACGGCACCGTCGTGCGCAGCACCGTCGCCCACGCCCGGCTGCGGGGCGTCGACGCCTCGGCCGCACGGGCGCTCGACGGTGTCGCCCTGGTCCTGACCGCCGCCGACGTGCCGGGCGAGGTGCGGGTCGGCACGATCGCACCGGACCAGCGGGTGCTGGCCGAGGGCCGCATCCGCCACGCCGGCGAGCCCGTGGCGTTCGTGGTCGCCGACACCCGCGAGCTGTCCCGCCACGCCGCCACGCTGGTCCGGGTCGACATCGAGCCGATCGACCCCGAGTCCGACCCGGCGGCGGCCGCCGCCCGCGACCTCCCCCCGTCGGGCGCGGACGACGACCCCGGGGCGCTCCTGGCCCTCCACGTGGTGCGCCGTGGCGACCTGGCGGCCGCCCGCGGGCCGGTCGCCGTAGCGGGGGAATGGACCACGGGGCGCCAGGACCCGGCGTTCCTGGCCCCCGAGGCGGCCACCGCCGAACCGTGGGACGACGGTTTGCGGCTGTGGGTCGCCACGCAGGACGTCCACGCCGATCGCGACGGCGTCGCCCGGGCCCTCGGGCTGCCGCCCGAACGGGTCGACGTCATGGACGCCGGCGTCGGCGGGGCGTTCGGCGGCCGGGAGGAGATGGCCGTCCAGCCCCTCGTGGCGCTCGCCGCGCTCCGGCTGGGACGGGCCGTGACCTGCCGGCTCGACTCGGCCGAGTCCCTGCTGGCCCACCCGACCCGCCACCCGTCACGGGCCCACGTCGAGGCCACCGCCGACGCCGACGGCCGGCTGCGCACGCTGCGCGCCCGCGTCACCCTCGACGGCGGGCCGTACCTGACCACGTCGAAGTCCGTGGCCCGGATCGTCGCCTACACGATCGCCGGGCCGTACCGGTTCGACGCGGTCGACGTCGAGGTCCGGGTCGGCCGGACCACGAACCCCACGTCCGGCGCCCTGCGGGGCTTCGGGGCGACCCAGGCGTGCTTCGCTCTGGAGTCCACGCTCGACCGCCTGGCCGCCCGCCTCGGCCTCGACCCGACCGAGCTGCGGCTCGCCAACGCCCTCGGCCCGGGAGACCGGCTGCCGACGTCCGGCCAGCCGCTCGGGCCCGCCACACCGGTCGCCGAGGTCATCCGCCGCGCCCGCGACCACGCCGTCCCGGCCCTGCCCCCGCCCCCGCCCGGTACCCGCCGGGCCACGGCGCTGGCCGTCGGCCTGAAGCACTGCCTCCGGGGCGACGGTCGCCTCGAGCAGGGCTGGGCCGCGCTCGAGCTTGCCCCGGGCGGTGGCGTCACCGTCGAGACCGCCGCGGTCGACGTGGGTCAGGGCCTGCGGGCAGTGGTCGAGCGGACGGTGCACGGCGCCCTCGGCGACGTCCCCGTGCGGGTCGCACCGGCACGGACCGACCTGGGCCGGTCCGGGTCGACGTCGGCCAGCCGCCAGACCTGGCTGGTCAGCGGGGCCGTCCTCGCGTGCTGCGAGGCCGTCCTCGCCCACCTGCGCAGCGTCGTCGGCGCACCGGACGGCACGGCGCTCCGCCTGGTCGGCGGCACGGTCGTAGCCGGCGGGGCCGCGCGCCCGCTGGCCGAGGTGCTGGCGGCGGCGCCCCTCGGGCGGGTCGTGCGGACCTACGACGCCCCCGCCACCCGGGCCGGAGACCCCGGGGACGGGACCGGCGACGCCGTCCACGTGGCGTTCATGTACTCGGCGCACCGGGCGACGGTCGACGTGGGCCCGGACGGCGCCGTGTCCGTCCGCCACGTGGTCGCCGTGCACGACTGCGGGACCGTGGTCGACGAGCTGTCCGCCCGCCGGCAGGTCGAGGGCGGCGTGATCCAGGGCATCGGGTTCGCCCTGTACGAGCACCTCGCCGTGGCGCCCGACGGGCGGGTCGCCGCCGCCCCCGGGTGGGCCGGCTACCCGGTCCCGGTGCTGGGCGAGGTCCCGCCGATCGACGTGGAGTTCGTCACCACACACGAGCCGGGCCACCCGCTCGGCGTGAAGGGCCTGGGCGAAGCCCCCCTCATCGCCTCGCCGGCGGCGGTGGCACTCGCCGTCGCCCGCGCGACCTCCACCCCGGTCCTGTCCATCCCCCTGGCGCCTGCCGCCCGCCCACGCTGGCTGGACGCGGTCGACGCCGGTGCCACCGACCCGACCCCTCCGCAGGAGAGCTGATCATGGGACCACGGCCCAGCCAAGCCGTCGCCGACCTCGTCGGCCGCCTCGACGAGTGCGTCGGCGACACCCGTACCGCCCGCACGTTGCCGGGCGAGTGCTACACGTCCGAGGAGTTCTTCGCGTTCGAGAAGGAGGCGCTGCTCTTCCGCGAGTGGCTCTGCCTCGGGCACCACAGCTCGATCCCGGACCCTGGCGACTACTACACGATCACCGTGGCGGACGAACCCCTGATCGTCGTGCGCGGCGAGGACCACGTCGTGCGGGTCCTCTCCGCCGTCTGCCGGCACCGCGGCCACCCCGTCGCCCAGGACGCCGGCAACTGCGCGCAGTTCCGCTGCCCGTACCACTGGTGGTCCTACGCCCTCGACGGCAGCCTGGTCGCCGCCCCCGAGATGCGCCACACGCTCCCCCTTCCAGAGCTGCGCGCCGATACACGACTGCCCGAGCTGCGGGTGGAGCTGTGGCACGGGCTGATCTTCGCCAACTTCGACCTCGACGCCGCCCCGCTGGCACCGACCCTGTGGCGGATCGAGCGGGAGGTCGCCGCCTTCGGCATGGAGGACCTGGTCGCCACCCCCGTCGAGAGCGTGGGCGAGCGCCCGTGGAACTGGAAGCTGCACCACGAGAACGCGCTCGAGCCGTACCACACGCAGTTCGTCCACCGCGGCTACCACGAGATGGCGCCGGTCAGCAGGGCGACGTTCTGGGACTTCGAGGAGGACGAGGGCGCCGTCATGCACCCCACCTACTTCGACAACGCCCAGGGCGGCCTCGACGGCGGCATGAACCCGATGGGCGTCGCGATATCGCCGAGCATCCCCGGCCTGAGCGACGACCAGCGGAGCCGTGTGCTGTTCGGGTCGATCCCACCGACGCTGTTCCTCAGCATCTTCCCGAACTACGTGGGCCTGTCGATCCTGCTGCCACAGTCGGCCGGGGTCACCCTGGGCCGCCGGCACCTGCTGTACCCCAAGAGCGTCGCCGAGGACCCGACGTGGTCGTGGATCCATGCCAGCGAGGAGGCGTTCGACGACATCGCCGGCGTCCAGGACGCCACGACCACCTCGACGCTCCAGGTCAGCCTGCGGTCCCGCTACGCGCCCTCGGGCCGCTACTCCCACCAGGAGGCCACCTTGCCCCAGTTCAACACCTGGCTCGTCCGCCGCTACCAGCGGTACCTCGCAGAGACCGGGGCGGCCTCGTGAGCACCGATGCCGTGACGCCCTCGCCGGCGTCGCCGGTGGATGCGGGCGTCCCCCATGTGCTGGGGTTCGACCACATGGTGCTACGGGTGACCGACCCCGAGCGCTCCGTGGCCTGGTACCGGGACATGCTGGGCCTGCGGGCCGAGCGCCTGGAGGCCTGGCGGGCCGGCGAGGTGCCGTTCCCGTCCGTCCGGGTCGACGCCAAAACGGTCATCGACCTCGACGCCCGCAAGGAGAGCGACGGCCGCAACGTCGACCACTTCTGCCTCGAGGTCGCCGAGATCGACCTCGATGCCCTCGTCGCGAGCGGCCGCTACGACATCGTCGGGCAGCCGGTCCGCCGGTGGGGCGCCCGCGGCGAGGCAGACCTGGTCTACGTCCGCGACCCGGACGGCCACGTCATCGAGTTGCGCCACTACGGCCCAACCCGCGGCTACAGCTACCGCGCGCCGACGTGATCGGATCGTGCCGCCCCTGGCTGGCCGGCATCTCGTAGCTCGCGTAGGTGCTCGTGCAGAAGCCGCCGAACACGTCACCGCGACCGCACCATCCTTCAACGCCGGGACGGCCGCCACCCACTCGTCGCACTGGCGGCTCGCTTCCGAGAACCTCGGCGACCGGCGGCTCACCGACATCACGGCCTCGATCTCCAGTGTGTGGTGATCGAGGCCGGGACCCGAGCTCAGCGACGTCGCCTGCAGCCGCCTCGACCAACGCCGAGCGACCGTCTGGCTCCGCGAGGAGAACGCCAGCGACCGCGAACAACCCATCTCCCCCACCCTCACCCAGCTCCTCCCCGGAGCACGGGATCGCGCCAGTCGTCGCCGGTGACGGTCCCGCTTGGGCGAGATCCACGACTCGACGACCGGCACGGTGTCAGCCCGTGGAGGCCCCGTTGAGGGCCAGCGCTTCGAGGCCGGTGACGTGGACGAACACGAGCGCGCTCTGCTCGTCGGGGAGCCCGACCGCAGGATCGACGCAGCGCACGGTCGCGTCGCGGACGGGAAGGATGCGTCGGTTCAGGATGGCGTTGCTCCCCGGCTTCTCGAAGGGATCGGACGGGAACATGACGGTGCCGGTGCAGACGAAGGGCCCCACGTGGAGGCCGGCGGCGACGGTGAA